>CAZISU010000008.1:0-19193 GCA_964541935.1 uncultured Planctomycetaceae bacterium
GCTTCGACATAGTATTCCACCGCCGGTCGCTTCGCTTCAGATAGTTTCGCCGTGTATACGCCGCGTCCAACATGGGTAGCCGCGATCCGGCTATACGCGCCCTTGCCCATCGGTCGCTGGTAGAGCGACACGGACTTTGGGGAATCGCGGTCCAGCACAATAATTTTAATCGCAAGTTGTTCACTCTCGCCGATTTGCGAGCGTTTCGTGGGCACAATTACGCGGGCTTCACCGCGGAACTCCTTCGATGGATATATGGTCTGCGGAAGCGGCGAACCGAGCGCGGCGGCCAGTTTCTTGTCGTGCAAACTCAGGAAATGAGGATGACGATTGCAGCGCCTGACATGTTGTTCGAGGTTGGCCACGGTGCCCATTTCGCCGGGCGTGGAAACAGTTTGCAGCAGATGCCCCATCATCCGCTCCCAGCAGCGGGCCAGTTCGATCCGCGCGGGCAAGGCCTCCTCGTTTGTCAGACGTTTCTTGCCCGCAGGGTTCTTCTCCGCATCGATTCGTTTGACGATTAGGTCAAGCCGCCCACGTTCACAGCCTATCCGTCCCACGGCCCGCAGATAACGGAAGTTATTCAGCCAATAGTCGAAGCGGGCCAAGTTGCCTTTTCCTATTACTTGATTGCGCATGGCAGCCATTTTGTCGACGAAAGCGTAATCCTGTTTCACGAGTGGCCAATCTTTCGTATTGACGACAATACCACCGGGTCCGCCGAACCAGTCAGAGGGACGCGGCAGGTTGGCCGTGCGTAAACGATCCGCCGTGCAGTAGACACCACCGTCGAGGCGGGTGAACAACTTGCCCATTTGTTGGCCGACTTTCGGCCCGAAATGTACTTCGGCCCAGTCGGCGTAGAAATCATCGACCGGCAGATCGCGGGAACGATTGGGCCTAGCGACACTCTTGCCAAACTCGGGATTCCAAGGCTTTTGATCCCAGCCAGCCTGGGCCAATGCGGAGACGTTTGGACCCAGAACCTTTGTGCGCCAGTGAATTCCCAGCAAACCGGTGCAGCCGTAGGCGTGGGCATCGGCCGCATCGCGACGCATGCGCCCAGCCCAAAGCTGCGAAATAATCATGGCCGAATCGTCTTCCAGCCATGGGATGGCCCATTGCGGCCGATCTTTGACGTCTTGGAAAGACGGTTCCACCCATTCGAAGCCCAAGCTGCTGTTTATGCAGCTTACCGCAACGTGCTTGGGCAACATCTTGTCGAATAGCGCGCGATCCTGGGGTAGTCCCAGCACCCAACCGCAGGTGGCGAAACTGAACGGATTCCCCGCCTTTTCGAGACCTTCCTGGGCCAACTTGATATCGATTGTGGTCGCGTCGACCGCCGATCGTTTAACCTCGGTCCAGATCCAGTTCTCCGGTGTCCAGAGCCAGTAGTAATCCAAGGGATGGGCCAGGGCAATGCGACGGAACATGCCCTCGTAGAGCTTGCGGACCACCTCCGGGCTGTTAGGATCGAGGCCCTTTTCCCGTAGTCTAGCTTGCAGGGCTTTGGGGATTGTAAGCGGCGTTTCCGTACCCATGCAAAACTTGATGCCCAACGCCCGTCCGTGTGTGAAAACGTCGTTGAAAAAGCGGCCCGCCCGATTGAAAACGGCGTTGCAGTCCTCAACCGACTTTGGCAATGGGCGGTATCCGTCGGTTACGGGCGAGCCGAAATCGTCGCCTGCGAACAACAACGCTGCCCCGGCCGCAAAATCGCCGGTTTTCGTTGGAGCATATCCCCAACTTTTTCCGTCAAGGGTTGAGATCCAGCGGCTGGGATAGCTGAACCGTACCGTGCCGTCGGTATCCACATCTTCGGGCAATCCGATCCAAACAGCCGGTTCCGGACCAAGTGTGCCTGCGGGGTAGCAATGCAAGCCCATGAAGTTCATGCGCATTTTCGTCAACTGCGAACAGTATGCCTTGTAGTCGTCGGCGTTCCACCAGTCGGGGCCTTCAGTGAAGTCGTGGAACGGTAGAATACCGCGAACATCAAACAGCGGCCGGGCCGTTTCGTTTAATTCCGGCAGTGAAAGATCGATCTTTTCATCTGGTATAACATCGGCGTCGAGATAAAATCTCACGCCGAATTTTTCCGCCAGTTGATAAGCCCCATAGAGAACGGCCACGTCGCTGCCACCCGCGATGCAAAGCAGTTTGTTTCTAGGGTTACCGTCATGCCCGGCGGCGTCTGCAGCCAAGACCGTGGTTTTGAGTCGGTACTGCTGCTCGTCGAGCGAACCGTCCCGTTTGAACAAGATGGCGTCGCCCTGCCGTGGAAGGCTTTCGACAATCGGTAACAACCGTCCGGTGCGGAGGTATATGTAGCGTCGTACTTCTTGAGCCGCCAGGTCCACAAGCGGTGAGCTGTCGGCCTTTCCGATGACCAATACCGTATGTTTTACGACGTCTGCGTCATTAGCCAATGCCGTGATGGCGGCTCCCCATCCAGACCACAGTAGCAGTCCCATTACTGCGGCAGTCGCTATCGATATTTTCCGCGTCAACATATGATTTTGTAGCCTATGTCAAGGAATATAAGTAGCCGATTATCGGAGCCTTCATTATTGATTGTATTTCTCCCGCTTCTTTGCGTCAATGACTTATACTGTCATGCCCCATAACGTCACCACTATCTCCAGGATAAACCCTATTTCGAGGCTGCGATACATTTACCGTACCGGTCTCCGTGAATACCAGAATCATTCATATGACTGGAGAAATCATGGACATTGGTGACATACCACTCTACAATGACCGTTATGGCCAACCCCGAGGGGTTGGCGGCAATCGAAACCCATGTGTTGAAATATTCTGCCAGGCTTGCCCAATGGCTGAATGAACTTCCGAAACCGGTGGCCTCTTGGCGTGTAACGACATGCGGGGCCAACAGATCCTGGCACCATGCGCCGAAGCCGGGATTGCGGTTCCCGACGAGGTGGCTGTTCTGGGGGTGGACAACGATGATGTACAGTGCGAATTGAGCACCCCACCCTTATCGAGCATCGAACCGAACACGCAGACGCTCACAGCCGTCCAACGCTGCGGATAGCGTCCGGCCATCATGAGGGCCATGTGTCCACCGCCCGAGGCCCCGCGCTGCACTTTCTAACCGGTGTTTACAACTAATGCGGAAAGTCATTCTCGTGCCCGAAGAACGTGTTTTTTGAGAAACCCCACTTTGCACTGCTGACAAACCAGCAGTGGCATTCATTTCAAAACACGTTTTTAGGTGAGATTCTTGATATACTTGAAATCTCCAGACCGTGCTGCTTCAAGAACCGGGCCCATGTAGTCGTCGACCATTTCGGCGGTTAGAGGGACGGGCATATTTTTTAGCTTGGAATCGAGTTTAGGGTTCTTGGCGCCTTTTAAGGCGCGATCTATGTGGGCGGTGGCAAATCCTTCGACTTGTTCGAGTGTGGTGGGGAAGCCGATCTCGGCGGAGAGTTCTTGCATGGCCTCGGCGACGGCGATGCCCAGGTCGCGGCCGTGGAGCGAGTCGAAATTGGCATTGCTATAGCCGGCGTCTTTGTAGACCTTTCCCACCATGCGCATTCGCTCCGGTATGGCCGGGGCGAAGAAGACGGTGTAATAGGGTTCCATTAAGGCGCAGGCCCGGCCGTGCGGCAAGAGATCTACGAGCGAGAAGCTGGTCAGATGGGCGCCGTTGGTGCCGCCGATCATGATTGCTTCGCCGCCCAGGTCGGTGCCCAGTCCGAGTGCCTCGCGAGCGGGTAGGTTGTCGAGGTCGTCGCAGGCCGCGCGGAGGTTGTTGACGATCAGATCGACGCCCAGAAGCGACACGGTCGCGGCTTGCTCGAATTTGTCCTCGGGGATGCCGTAAAACACCTCGAGGCAGTGTGCAACGCCGTCGAGTGCGCCGTCCATGGTGAGGCCCAAGGGCATGCTGCGGCTGAGCTCGTAGTCGAACATGGCTGCCGACGGAACCACGGCTTCGTCGATGATGAGCAGCTTTTGCATAGTCTGCATGTTTGTGATGTTGGAGTATTTTGTCAGATGCGAGCCCGAGCCGGAGGCAATTTGGCAGGCCGCCATGGGGATCATCTTGCGGCCGGACTCCTGCAGCATGCGTGAAAGTTCGCCGCCGCCAAAATAGTCGTTCAGGTCCGGATGGATGTCGCCCAGAACCGCGTGTGCCACTGCGGCCTTGGCGGCGTCGATACAACTTCCGCCGCCGGTAATGACGACGACATCTGGTTGCTGCCGGGCCAGTTCTTTTGACTGGTGGTAGACATCTTCCAGCGGTGAATTCGGCGCCGCTGCGGTGATCGGCTCGCCAGCCAACTCGATACCGGCCGCGTCGAGTGCCTTACGCACGGATGTATGCAAGTGCTCGCCCCACGCTTTTCCTACGCCGCTGGTGATGACCGACGCACGTTGCCCGAATCGGGCCGCCAACTCGCCCAGGCGATCGATACAGCCCAGGCCGAAAATGTAATCGTCACCCCGAAATTCACGTAGTAGCGCCGCTGCGCGTTGTTTTTTATCGTTCATGAATGATTCTTTTTCTATTGTGCCGTAGGATTTCCCTAGTCAAGCATCAGGATAATAATATTTATTGCTTGTGGCAATATCTATGATACGACTAACGGCTATGCCGACCAGGAAACAAACGGCGTTGCCGAAGATCGGCCAGAGCAGATAATTGACGTCGGTTGCGAACATGCACCAGAAGAAAACTGCGTAGCTGGCGGCAAAGCCGATGATAACACCCCATTTGTTTACGGGTTTCGGCCAAAGTACAAGGCCCAAGAGTCCCACTAGTCCATTGGTGCAAACGCCCAGGACAAGTGGCCAAATCACCTGCGCGTATTGTATGTTGCGGAAGCCAAAGGCTACAGCGGTTATGAGTACGCCGAATATTACCGTCATGAAACGAGCAAGCATTAGGTAATAGCGGTCGCTACGTTTGTTTCGTTGCACGCGTTTTATGAAATCTTCGACGCAAACAGCCGAAGCTGAGTTCATGCAGGAATCGATGCTTGAAAGCGCGCCGGCGAAAATGGATGTTATCACCAACCCAGCCAGACCTGGTGGAAATTTAGTGGCCACGAAATACGGATAAATCGCATCTGCTTTGTTGTTTTGAAGCATGGCCTCAACCGTGGGGTCGGGTAGGACAATATAATAGGCGAACAGACCGATACCGATGAAGTGGAACATGTAGCCGAAGGGGATGTAGCCCAAGGCGGCGATCCACATACTGGCTTTGGCCTTGGAGGTGCTCGGCGTGGTCAAATATCGCTGCGTCATATCCTGTTGAATGCCCCAGGCCCTTACTCCTTCGATGATGGCGAATATCACCAACCATATAGTAACTTCTTCGGAGATGCCGAAGCCGGCGCGGATGACTTGAAACTTGTTGTGTGCTTCGGCGATGTCGAAGAATTGTGTGAGTCCGGTGGAGGAGATAATCACAATCATGCTGACGATCGCGCCTAAGAGCATGATGCAGGCTTGCAAAAAATCCGTCCAGATCACGGCCGTTATTCCGCCCACCATGGTATAGAGCGTGACCACGACGCCGATTGTCAGTATCGTTGCGTCCAGAGAAACACCGGTTACAATATGAAACGCCAAGGCCGGCATCAGGAGAATCAAGCCAGAACGGCCGATAGCCAGAAATATGAACGAGGCGGAGCCGATCATGCGGGCGGAGACATGAATGCGGGTTTCGAAATATTCATAGATGCTAATCACGCCCGCATTGCGATAAATCGGAATGAGATATCTGGCGACAATGAAAGCGGGAATCAGAAGAATGGGATATTGGATAGTCCAGAAAAGGTTGTATTCTCCAAACGCCACCGCCGGCAGCGCCATAATGGTCAGCGCGGACATGTTCGATGCAAACGTCGAGATACCGACCACAATATAATTCATGCGGCGGTTGCCGACAAAAAAACCGCTTGTGTCGCGGGATCTGCTGCGGGCAAACCATGCGATACAGAGAATTGCCAGGATGTATAGCACTACAATCGTATAATTGACAGCACCGAAGTCGGGAGGGGCTATTTCCGTTCCGTTGTAGTTTTGCATAGGACAAGTTTACGAGAAGGTTGGTTCTATCTTCGGCTTTTGAATGGTTTGATTGTAACTTGAGCAAACGGTCATTGGCAACTCGATGCGAGGCCTGCCTTGACCATGTCCAAGACTGTTGATATGGCTTGCTTGAGATTTTCGGGGGTCGCGCGTCCTTCACCGGCCCGACCGTATGCCGGGCCGTGACCGACCGTCACGCAGGGAAAGGGCAGCCCGCGATAGATGACCACACCCTGGCCGAAGGCCACCGCCTTCATGGGCGCGTTGCCCTGGTCGTGATGCATAAAGATCACGCCTTGAAAATCACCACGCAACGCCTTGCAGAAAATCGTATCGGCGGGGTGCGGGCCGTCGGCGTCAATTCCCCGCTTGCGGATCTCTTCAATGGCCGGTTCGATAATTGCAGCCTCTTCATGGCCGAATGCGCCGCCGTCGCCGGCGTGTGGATTGATGCCCGCCACGCCGATCTTCGCAGAAGCAAGACCAAACGCTTGCATAGTCTCAGACAACATGCAGATGGTATCGACGATTCGCTCGGTTTTGATGTTATCGAGGATCTGGCGGAACGGCATGTGTCCGGTGATACTGGCACGATAAATGTTTTCCCAACGGACTACCGACCGTACCCAGGGCACGCCCGCCGCATTTCGCATGAAGCTGCCTTCGTCGGCTTCCTGCATTCCGCCCATGTGAAGCGCTTCCTTGGATAGCGGGCCCAGCACCACGGCGTCGACGTCGCCCGCCGCTCCTAGTTCGACGGCCCTGCGGATGGCCGCCAGGGTGTTGGCGCCGTTAGTGGCAGTCGCCTCTTTCCAGCGAAATGGTTCGTCGTGGCATACATCGCAGTCGATTACCTCGACGTCCACAGTGATAGCCAATTGCTCGGCCATCTCCTCCAATGGCCGTGGGCTTCCTAATACGATAGCGCGACAACTTTGAGCTACATCGGCGTCTGCGAGGGCTTTCAATATGATTTCCGAACCGATGCCGGCCGCGTCTCCCAATACTATTGCGATGCGTGGGGTCATTGGCGAATACTCCTTACCTTCACTGCCTTTGTTGTCACATGCTTCCGCATCGGGCTAAGGTGTAAACATGACCTTGATGTTTTCACGGCCTTCAATTCCACGGGTGAGATCGAATCCCTTTTTCCATTGAGCCAACGGCAGACGCTGCGTGACCAGATCGGCGACATTGACACGACGATCGGCCAAGTACTGTATGGCCGTTTCCCACGTCGAGCGTTTATGTCCCAAGGCACCACTGACGATTATTTCCTTGAAGACTACTTTGTCGAAATCCATGTCGATCGGTCGGCCGAAAAGACCTTCTAGCATGAATCGTCCGCCGCGTTTGACCAGATCGAATCCCAAATCGACAGCCTGCTGGCTGCCGGCGCATTCGAAAACCGTATCTACTCCCAATCCTTGCGTAATGTCGTTGACGGCTTCGACGACATTGTCCTTGCCGATTTCAAAGGTGAATGCTGCTCCCAATTTCTCGGCCATTTTCAAACGCGGTGCGCTGCGGGGCGTGGAAATCATAATCACATCGCCGCCTTCGGCTTGCACGACCAACTGTGTCAACAATCCGATCGGCCCGGGCCCTAAAATAGCGACGAGTTCTCCCTCGCGAATAGGCGTCAGTTCCGTCACAGCGTGAACTGCGCATGCCAACGGCTCACAGAGAGCGCCTTCTTCGTAACTTATATGAGGAGGCAAGTGATAGGCACGCAGCGTTGATGCTTTCATGTATTCGGCAAAACAACCGTTATCCCAATAGCCGTGATTATGTCGCGTGCTGCAAAGATTATAACGCCCGTCTTTACAGTATACGCATTCATCACAACACGTGCTGGTCGTTTCCACACAGACTCTGTCGCCGGGAGCGAAATCATCGACGTCATCACTGACTTCGACGACTTCTCCGGAGAATTCGTGTCCCATAATCACGGGAGTGCGTATGGGCGACTTGATGGCATCGTCGTATATGTGCAGGTCGGAACCACAAATGCCGGCCGCACGGACGCGAACGAGTATCTCGCCGGGGCCCGCTTCCGGTCGCGGCATTTCTTTCACCGTAACATGCCCGAGACCTCGCGACGTCTTCACCACAGCCTGCATGGTGTCTGCCTGTTGGAAAGTGGAAATATCTGGCTGCTGTTTTATATCTGACATTTTTGTCTACCTGCTACATATTCCTCGTATTACGTGGTTTGCACGTGTTTTTTTCGAGGTATTTCTTGATTGCTCATCACCAGGAGGTCCAACCGCCGTCGACCGAAAGCACCGCGCCGTTAACCATGGCCGCCTCGTCGCTGGCCAGATAGGCCACGGCAGCGGCCACTTCCTCGGGCCTGGCCAGCCTCTTCCCTGGCAGATGATCCATTACATAACGGCGATAATCGGGATCTTCCAATCGGCTTTTTGTCATGGCCGTTTCCACGAACGTGGGAGCCACTGCATTGACCGTCAATCCACACGCGGCCCATTCCACGGCCAAGGTTCGCATCAACTGGATTACCGCGCCTTTGGTCGCGCAATAAGCCGGTTGACCTGGGATGCCTACGATCCCCGCTTGACTGGCGATGAAAATCACGCGTCCGTGCTTTCGCTCCGTCATTGATTTGGCCAGCGCTTGAGCTACGAAAAACGCGCCTTTGACGTTCACCGCGAACTGTTTATCCCAGTTGTTTTCACTTACCTCCAAGCCCGGGGCGGGAATGTTGATCCCCGCGTTATTGACGAGGATATCTATGTGTCCCCAATCTGTCTCCAGGTCGGCAAATTTCGCGCTGATCTCCGACGTTGCGGTTACGTCCAAAACCATGCTGCCTGCTCGGACGCCGTGATTTTCGACCGCCTCGATTGTTGTTCTCAGTTCACTTCCCGGCAGGTCGGACACGATCACATCTGCGCCGTGGCGGGCCAGATACTCGGCAATGGCTGCTCCCAAACCTGCGGCCGAACCGGTAACCACCGCAACGCGTCCCTTTAACGAAAACGGCATCTTAAACTTTCGGCGTCCATGCCGCCCGTTTCAATATCGCGGAGCATCTCGGAGACGACCCGCGCGGTCTGCGGATCATCTTCGAACAATCGATGCTTGCCTTGTTTAACGATTTTCACCGCTCGGACTCCTCAACGGTCAATCCTTGTCACGTTTATAAGCACGCACGTAGTCGACCTCTAAATCCCGGGGGTACTGCATATTTGGATCGATATCTCCCATCCAATCTTTCCAACCGTTATACTGAAAAAGCGCCACGAGAATGAACATCTTCTCTTGTGGTGTCGGTCCTTTGTATGTCTTAACGACCTTTCCGTCGAAATACCAATCGACTTGCCCTTCCTGCCACTTCAAAGCCCAAATATGGAATTCCTTGGAGAGATCGCCATCGACTTCGGGGCGGGAATGGCCCTTCCGGGTGAAGTGGATGTTAAGATCGGTCTTACCCTTTGTATCGCCGATCAAGCGGCCCTGTTGCTCGAATATGTCTATTTCCACAACGCCGTCTCCGACTTTCTTGCGGACGCCTTCTGGTGTATATTCCTGTTTGGTGGGATCGTGCTGGTGCAGCCAAAAAGCGCTTAGCAATCCTTCGCCTCGCGGAGAGCGGCAACGAATCTCAAACCATCCATGTTTTTGCGCGAATTTATCGAGAATCTGGTATTCCTTCTTGGTTGCACCGAAGCGGTGATCCGATGTGGTGATACAACTGACGCATGGTGTGCTCTTGTTCGGACGGAATGGCAGTTTTTCGTCGATGCGGAGTGTCAAGATTCCGTTTTCGATTAGGTAGTACGCGTTGTGGTCAACCCAACGGCTCGCTTTACCGATACGCTTGAAATATTCCTTGCGGCCGGAACGGTACGCCGAATTCCAGTACATGTCGTTCAGTATTGGCCTGTCGAATTCATCCTGGAAGGTCAATTTCCATCCGGGTTTCTCGACGGGAGACGGGGGCGCGTCCGCAGCCTGGACTACGCACGGTGCAAAAATCCAGCACACACAAAAAAAACACAGGTTTCTAATTTTCATATTGTCTTCCTTTTACTTAAGACAGCTCGTTTTCCGAGGCAATCGGATATGCCCTCTAAGGTTAATATCCGCCCTCACAAAATCCATTATGCTCGTCTGAAACCCCCAGTCAATTAAAGTATCCGTCAATGCATAACAACTTTGCGTCATCATGAAAATAGACCTTTCAGTTCCGGAAATCATGAATATCCCGTAAATCATCGATATTCCACCTCATTCGACACTTCAAAAAACTGGCGTGGCAACAGTCGTTTGGCTATAATAATAAAAAATGTCGGCAATCCAATGTATCGCTTTTTAGCGAATAACCTTTCGATGAAATAATGATAACGCAGCGACTGCGGGTTGGCCTGCTGATTGAAACTCACCATAGCTATGAGCGGAATTTGTGCCGTGGCATAGCCGCATATGCACACGCGCATGGGCCCTGGTATTTCTACAACCTCGGAGGTATGCCGGACGACATGGACGATTCGCTGGAAGATTCGGTCGTCTCGCGTTTGAAAAAATGGGATGCCGAGGGGCTTATCGTCCGCTGCGAAAATTACCACCTCGTCGAACGTCTGAGGGATTTGGGCTTGCCCATGGTCGATCTGCTCGCTTGGAACGACCACAAGGGTATGCCGGCCGTGGACGTCGATCACAAGGTCGTTGCCCAATTGGCTGCCGACCAGCTCGTCGAACGGGGTTTTCAGCGTTTCGCCTATTGCGGTTTCGACTCGCTATATTATTCCAAGCAGCGTGCGAAGTATTTTTCCGAATACCTTTCATCGATGGGATACCCGGTCGACGTCTTCGATTCGGAACGGAATACCGAGCCCACCTGTAGCATGAGTCTAGAGCGGCGAGGGCCGATCGATGTGGACGAATTGGAAAAGTGGATTTGCGCGCTGCCGCTGCCGATTGGCATCATGGCCTGTTATGACATGCGCGGACAGCACGTGCTTGATTTGTGCAGCAAAAACGGAATTCTCGTCCCCGAAGAGGCGGCCGTAATAGCCGTGGGAAACGACGACGTGCCATGCGAAATGTGCGATCCTACGCTTTCCAGTGTCGAGCCGAATACACGAAAGATGGGCTACGAGGCCGCCAAGCTTCTACACCGCCAGGTCGCCGGCGAAACAAACCTTCCCGAGATCACTCTGATCGAGCCCTTGGGCGTCGTTC
The DNA here is from genome assembly GCA_964541935.1 of uncultured Planctomycetaceae bacterium. GTDB lineage: Bacteria > Planctomycetota > Planctomycetia > Pirellulales > Thermoguttaceae > JAFGTN01. The sequence continues at coordinate 11,281 of CAZISU010000008.1, forward strand.
TGCGGCAATCGACCGATGCGTTCTCGATCGCCGATTCGCAAATCACCGTTGCTTTGCACTTTATCCGCCGCCACGCTTCGGAAGGCATCTGTGTAAGTGATGTGCTCGGTCAAGTACGGCTTTCCCGCAGTACACTGGAGCGGCGATTCATGAAACTGGTGGGACGTTCGCCCAAGGAGGAAATCACCCGCCTGCAGATCAAGAGGGTCGAACAGTTGCTGGCACGGACAAATTACAGTCTGGCCGAAATCGCAAATCTCTCAGGATTCAACTACGTTGCATACATGTGCAAGGTGTTCAAAGACAAAACCGGAATGACCCCTGGCGAGTATCGCAAGGTGATCCTCTCAGAACGGGGAAGCGGCGACACATCACAGTTGGCCTAGATGACGCAAAGTTGTTATGGTCCGCCGCATTAATGTCTTGATTCATACTGAAAAGTCTTGTTAGGCTGATGCTAGCCTGGATTATTCAAGATTTATGGAATCCTTGGAAAAAGAGCAAAAAGGCTTCGAGCATGGTGGCTTGCGTTGCGATCGCCGTGCGGTCCTTTTGAACCGTAATACTATACCGATACCATATATCATGACCGCCCTCTAAGCCATCCCCCCACTAAAGGCCGGGGAGACAACACGTAATAGTTGTAAAACAACCAGGATAATCATTTTGCACAGGATAAATAGCAGATAAATTAAACCGGATCTATTGACATCCGTTCAAGAACCTGTATAGTACAGTTGCTATTCGGGTGGGACAGAAATCTACCAAGGAAAGAATCTAAACGTGACTAAAGGCGATCAGACACCACCGGCCCTCGAACACCTGGATTTGCATCACTTGGATCAGAACCAGCCGAAATACGAGCGTCTGAAAAGCTACCTGATGGCCGAAGTGACTTCGGGGCGCCTCAAGCCGGGAGACGCATTACCATCAGAGCAGCAGTTGACCGAAACTCTGAAGGTCGCCCGCAACACCGTCCGTCAGGCGATGGGCGAGTTGGCCCGCGATGGCTTTGTTCGCCGCGTGCCGGGCCGGGGTACGTTTGTCGATGAGCAAATCGACGATCAAAACGTTAAAACCGACGACCGAGACGTTAACCTTGATGCTCAAGCCGACAATCGCTCTCGCCAAGGCCTTGAGGTCTTCGCTATGGTCACGCCGGAAACCAAGAGCGCTTTTTACCCGTCGCTTCTGGACGGTTTTGAAAATGCCACCAGCCGTTTGCACCACCAGATGATGATCGGCAACAGCCGCAACGATTTAGACGTACAAGCCCGTATCGTGCTGCAGTTGCTCGACAAGGGAGTGGCCGGTATTGCCATGGTACCGGTGGATGGTCAGCCGACTCCGTCCTATCAAATCCGCCAATTGCAGCAGCGCGGTATTCCCGTTGTTTTTTGCCATCGCTCGGTCGAAGGCATCGACGCGCCGATGCAATCGATCCCGTTTTACGATATCGGCCGCAAAGCGGGCGAAGCCCTCATTCGCCAAGGGCATCGCCGCGTGGCGATGTGCACTTACGACATGAACCTGAGCAGACAGGTGCATCCGATGGGCAAGGGCCTGCAAGACTCCATTCGTGCCGGTGGTGGCCAACTGCCTGATGAATTGTATTGCCGTCTTCCCTTTTCATCCACGGAACTCGGGCAACATGAAGACGAAACTTTCGAAGCCTTGGCAAGGCTCTGTCGCCGCCCGGACCGCCCCACAGCCATTATGTGCAGCTTCGACAATCTGGCGGAATTACTGTATTTGCAGCTTGGCCGGCTAGGTTTACGCATACCGGAAGACATTTCACTGGTAGGCTTCGGCGGCACCGAACGCCGTGGGGCCGTACTGCGTCAACTGACTTCTGTGGCCGTCGACGAGGGGCAAGTTGGCCGTAGAGCCGTCGAGTTGCTCGGCGAAATTCGTAGCGGCAAACGATCGATAACCGACAACGAGAAAATCATTATTCCACTTGTCATGACCAATGGCCAAACACTCGGCCCGGCCCCGCAGGAAATCGTTCCGGGGAAATAGAATCGATAGTGGGCAATAGAACAGGCAAGAGATTTGATGTTTCTGGTTTCGCTTGGTTTTCTAAACACCTTTTTCACACGGAGAAAAATCATGAGATTTGTTACCACACTGACAACCGCCCTCTTTTTAGCTTTGCTAGCAATCGTTCCGGCCACAGCGGCCACAGTTTCGTTGGAAACTAGCGCTGACGCCTGGGGGCTGAGCAGCTACTACAACGAAGACTGGAACGCCGACACAAACTACGGTGCCCAGACTGACGCTTACGGCACCGTGATGATGACCGACTGGAGGAACAACGATGGCATTGAGGAACACAAGTGTTGGACGAAGTTTGATTTATCCTCGTTCGTCGGTCCGGCAGATAGCGTGACCCTTGAGGTGACGAGAAAATCCACCACTCCTGCCAACGATAAGATACTGGTCTATGCCCTTAACGACGGGGATGCCGGCGAGGGGTGGGGCGAGTATACCATTACCTACAATAACGCGCCGGGTAATGTACTCGCGGCTAATGAATTCGACATGACACGCTACACTTATTTGGGTGCCCTCGACTACGATGCGGTTGGTGCCACGGGCGATGTTATGACGCTCTCGGGTGCAGCCCTGCAGCAGGCCGTGAACGACGACACGGACGGCCAGTTGACTTTGGGGTACCTAAAGAGAATGTACAGCAATTCCGGTGCTAATTTTTACAGCAGAGAGAGTGCGGCTTATGCAGGGGCTACGCTGGTGATGGACGTGCCGGAGGAGACCAACCTCGGCCGCGGACGGCAGCTACTGCTCGAGCAAGGCCTGCAAATCCAATCGCTCGTGAATCCCAATAGTCCCTGGTTCACCGATGTTTCGCTCTGGCAGAGCGCGAACTTCACCAACTTCAACTTCTGGCGTTGGCAGAGTCCGGGAGTACTGGCTGCATTGCCGGCAGGACAGCAATGGAGTCGCTTGTACGACACCGAAATACCAGCCACAAAGTATTTGTCGTCCAACGAGCTGCCTTACGCCGACAGCTTGACGATGTACATGTATGAAGACGAGATGAGCGACGCGGAAATTTCAAACCCGGCCCGGCTGAGCGATATGGCGGCGACATACGCCCAGTGGCGTGAGCTGTATCCGAATGCCATGGTGGGCTCGAACTTTACGGGCACCATGCCCAATGACGCGAATCTGGCCAACTATATGCAGGTTACCCAGCCCGACTTTCTGTCGTTCGATTCTTATCCTGGTGATTACGATTTTAGCGAGACAGAAAGAGACCGTTGGTATACAGCGATGCAGCGATTCCGAACGGCGGCGATGGGGGGCAACGATGGCACGGGCACAACGCCGCTTGCGTACGGCCAGTTCCTACGTTTATATCGCACTGAACTCACCATAGAACCACTACCCACCGAGTCCTTCGTCCGCCTGCAACAAAATGCCAGTTGGGCGTTCGGCTACACGTTTGTTGACGCCTATACGTACAACAGTGTAAGTACCACTGGTGAAGGCAGCTATGCTGTGATGTTTGCCACTGCGAACGACAGCACCCCCACAGCCGTGTTCGACTACGTCAAGGAGACGAATCGCCAGAGCCGCAACCTCGGGCCCGCGCTGGTGCGGCTGGCGAGCACCGACATCCGCATGATTAGGGGTTCGGCCTACACAACGCTGCCCGAAAGCATTGTGCGTTGGGGCTATACTGATACTAACAGTAACAGCGTGAAGTGGCTGAACCAGCACACGGCCGACACCGGCGACTACGAGGACTACATCACCTCCATTATGCCTACGGCGTCGGAGGGAGGAGCGCTCGATGAGAGCTACGGCGACATTTTGATCGGCTACTTAGTGCCTCTGTTGGACGACAACAGCGGCTACACCTTCGTCGACGGCTTGCATTTCATGATCGTCAATGGCTCGGTGGGACCAGGCACGTCAGGCGCCGTGCCCGTTGACGCCAATGGCGTCCCCGACCCCGTCGCGATGGCGGCGGGCACGGCCGAGGCGCTGGCACAGTGGTATCACATTGCGTTCGATTTTGGCGGCTCGGACTTCGACTCGTTGGTCCGTCTGAGCCGCGACACGGGCATGGTCGAGTTGGTCACATTGACGTCGACGGGTGGCTCGACTTATGCGTTCGACCTCAATTTGCCAGGCGGTACCGGCGACTTGTTCGCCTTCTGGGACAGCAGCGATCCGCTTCCTTCGATTTCCGGGCCGCAATCGCTGCCCGGCGACGCCGACGGCAATGGTACGGTCGATGAAGCAGACGCAGCCATACTGGCCGCCAACTGGCAGAAAATAGGCGGCGCAACCTGGGCCGATGGTGACTTCAACGGCGATGGCACTGTCAACGACATCGACGCCACGATAATGGCTGCTAACTGGCAAAAAACGAGCCAATCCGCATCCGTACCCGAACCATCTTCGCTGGTGTTGCTGCTGGGCATTTTAGCTATGGCGGCATTTTGCAAACGAGCCAGATAAATTGAGCGTGCTTACACGAGCCAATCTGGTGCAAATTGTACTTTAGATCGACGTGTGTAAGCACGCGTCCGGTCAATCATCATATGACTTCTTCAAGGAAACCACTCATGCGGATCAAAAGAATTATTTTACTCGCTATTTTTATTTTGGGCGTACTGTCAACAAACGCTGACCGTGTCGGCGCGGCCAAACCGATCGATATTGGAACGCGTCTGGAGCCGTTGGTAGACGACTACCTAATCGATAGTTTGCACAACGTTAAGCAAACGCTTCACGAGCCTATCCGCCGCGAGGTGTCCATCGTGAGCGATTCTCCGTGGGAAGGGAATGTCACCGGATATCACGTCGTCTTTCAAGATGGCGACCTTTATCGGATGTACTACCGAGGTTGGAACCACAACGTCAAGAGCGGCCAGTTCTCTCGTGAATATACCTGCTATGCCCAGAGTAAAGACGGCATCCACTGGACGAAGCCCGAGTTGGGGATTTACGAGTTCCGAGGCTCGAAAAAGAACAACATCGTTTGGATGGGCCCAGGCGGTACACATGCCTTTGCACCGTTCAAGGATACCAATCCGGCCTGCAAGCCCGAGCAACAATATAAGGCGTTGGGACCAATTCATGGAACTCCCCAAAAACAGGGCGGACTGGGGGCGTTTCAGTCACCCGACGGGATCCATTGGTCACCGATGCAAGAGAAGCCCGTAATCACCAAGGGCAAATTTGATTCCTTGAATTTAGCCTTCTGGGATGCTACGCGACAGCGGTATGTGGAATTCCATCGCGACATGCGCGACGATCGACGCGACGTCGTGACATGCACATCCACGGATTTTGTCCACTGGACCGATCCTGTTTGGTTGGAATGTCCCGGGGTGACAAAAGAAGAACTTTATACCAACGCCGTGATTCCCTACATGCGGGCGCCGCATATTTTTCTAGGTTTCCCAATGCGGTACGTTGGTTCGCGGTCCTCGCAAACGATGGCGGGCATTCCAAAGGTTACCGGTTTCAAAGACATCAAGCTCAGCTCTTTGGGGCTTACCGACGCCGCCTTCATGACTAGCCGGGACGGACTGCAGTTCCACCGTTGGAGCGAAGCCTTTATCCGCCCGGGATTGTCAAGCGACTGTTGGATTACGCGAAACAACGCGCCGGCCTGGGGCATCGTCCAAACAAAGTCTGACACTGCCGAAGGCATACCCGAACTTTCGATCTACGCCTCCGAAAGCTATTTCAACAAAGCCACCAAGTTGCGGCGGTTCACGTTACGAATGGATGGGTTTGTGTCGGTCCGGGCAGACAGCCAGGGCGGCGAGATGGTTACCAAGCCGATCGTATTCTCCGGAAAGCGCCTTGAACTGAATTTTTCGACCAGTGCCGCCGGCTTGATCCAGGTGGAAATTCAGGACGCCTCGGGCAAGCCGATTCCCGGCTTCGCCCTGGAAGACTGCCCGGAAATCTTCGGCAACCGGATCTCTCAAGTGGTTGCATGGAAACAGGGGAGCGACCTGAGCAAACTTGCTGGAAAGCCTATCCGCTTGCGTTTCGTCATGAAAGACGCTGACCTGTATGCGATCCAGTTTCCGTAAAGTACGTGCCACCGGTGTCATGGTCCATGAAGTTTATTTCAACAGAAGAGATGGATGACCGAACTCTGAATGTGGATTATCGGAGTCACTGTTTAAACGCCGTAAAACAAGAGTTGACGATATAGAAACCAACAGGAGAAGCAGCAGATATGTACATTATCAGACTGAGCTTTGTAATCGTTTTCATGGTCGCGACAACATCCAGAGCGGTGGAGCCGATCGATATCGGAACGCGTCTTGAGCCGTTGGTAGACGACTGCCTAATCGACAGTTTGCACAATGTTGAACAAGTACTTCACGAGCCTATCCGCCGTGAGGTGTCCATCGTAAGCGATTCTCCGTGGGAAGGGAATCTCAGCGCGTGTCACGTCGTGTTTCAGGATGGCGACCTTTACCGGATGTACTACAGAGGTTGGAACCTCGACGGCAAGAGCCGCCAGTTCTCTCGTGAATATACCTGTTATGCGGAGAGTAAGGACGGTATCCACTGGACGAAGCCCGAGTTGGGGATTTATGAGTTCCGAGGCTCGAAAAAGAACAACATCGTTTGGATGGGCCCAGGGGGTACACATGCCTTTGCGCCGTTCAAGGATACCAATCCGGCATGCAAGCCCGAGCAACGATATAAGGCGGTGGGACCAATTCATGGAACTCCCCAAAAACAGGGCGGACTGGGGGCGTTTCAGTCACCCGACGGGATCCATTGGTCACCGATGCAAGAGAAGCCCGTAATCACCAAGGGCAAATTTGATTCCTTGAATTTAGCCTTCTGGGATGCTACGCGACAGCGGTATGTGGAATTCCATCGCGACATGCGCGACGATCGACGCGACGTCGTGACATGCACATCCACGGATTTTGTCCACTGGACCGATCCTGTTTGGTTGGAATGTCCCGGGGTGACAAAAGAAGAACTTTATACCAACGCCGTGATTCCCTACATGCGGGCGCCGCATATTTTTCTAGGTTTCCCAATGCGGTACGTTGGTTCGCGGTCCTCGCAAACGATGGCGGGCATTCCAAAGGTTACCGGTTTCAAAGACATCAAGCTCAGCTCTTTGGGGCTTACCGACGCCGCCTTCATGACTAGCCGGGACGGACTGCAGTTCCACCGTTGGAGCGAAGCCTTTATCCGCCCGGGATTGTCAAGCGACTGTTGGATTACGCGAAACAACGCGCCGGCCTGGGGCATCGTCCAAACAAAGTCTGACACTGCCGAAGGCATACCCGAACTTTCGATCTACGCCTCCGAAAGCTATTTCAACAAAGCCACCAAGTTGCGGCGGTTCACGTTACGAATGGATGGGTTTGTGTCGGTCCGGGCAGACAGCCAGGGCGGCGAGATGGTTACCAAGCCGATCGTATTCTCCGGAAAGCGCCTTGAACTGAATTTTTCGACCAGTGCCGCCGGCTTGATCCAGGTGGAAATTCAGGACGCCTCGGGCAAGCCGATTCCCGGCTTCGCCCTGGAAGACTGCCCGGAAATCTTCGGCAACCGGATCTCTCAAGTGGTTACATGGAAACAGGGCAGCGACGTGAGTAAGCTTGCTGGGAAGCCGATCCGCTTGCGTTTCGTCATGAAAGACGCCGACCTGTATGCGATCCAGTTTCCGTAAAAGACATGCCATCGGGGATGCTTGCGCATGAGCGCCGGCCTGGCCGGCCTCTGCTGGCGTCGTTACGAAGCACTTTCGTGACGACGCTCGGATAACTGGTTGGTGATTCGCGTGAGTTTTTCCACAGAATAAATAAATCGCTCGATGTTCAGAAACTATCGTAAAACCAAAAATCCACCGTCGAAGCTGGCTCGGACGCCATGGCCCAGGC
>CAZISU010000009.1:0-10279 GCA_964541935.1 uncultured Planctomycetaceae bacterium
TTTAGCCTCCTCCTGCGAACTGGCCTGATCGCACGTATGGCCCAGCGATTCCAGCTGGTCTTTTACGTCATCATGTATTTCGGGATTATCATCTACTACAAGAGCATGATAAGTCATGATATTATTCCTTTCTATTCCAGCAATCCTATCAACACAACACGGTATAGACGCTGGGGGGGCGCGATGTTAGAATGGGGTGTGCTTCAAGTCCGGACCGGTTCCAGGCTGAACCCAAATGGGAAATTTCGGCTAAAGAGAATGGGTATTTGACACATTTGTTGAAAACTCTGAAATAAAATTAGTTTGCAATCCCCTTCTAACATTGATAAGCTGAAAATTTAGCATTCTGTAAATGCAAGTTGGTAGATAAAGCTATACAGGCAATATCATGGTGGATTCGTTTAGATACCACCATATTTTGCTCGGTAATCGATAGAATGTTACCAGTGGCTTAGTCAAAATCGTGAAACCTTTGAAGGAGACTCCGAGATGAGAGAGCTTATTATTTTCATGTGTATGTTGTGCATTGTAGTGCCGCTGGGACTACACATGACGCCAAGCACGGCGGCGGCCGATGGTCTAGAAGTGTATCTTCCGCTTGACGGCAATTTGTTAGATGCCTCGGGCAATGGCCACAATGGCGTGCTCACCAACGGATCGGCTGGAACCCATGCCTATGCGGCAGGCCAAGTCGGGCAAGGAATAGATTTCGGCCTCGTGGCCGGAAATACCGAAGAAAATGCCGAAGCCACACTGGTCGGGAACGACTTTATTACGGTCAACTACACATTGCCCGAGACTGGCACAATTTCGCTTTGGAAGCAGAAGGCCGATTTCGACTACAACTACGAGTCTGTTTGGGATAACAGCGGGACGTCGACGTCTCCGGGCGATAATTGGGAATGCTGGATCGACCAATGGGGGCCCGGCAGTCTCTATGCCCGAGCTCCCGATGGAAATGATGGTAGATGGAGTGATACGGAAAATCGCGCCGTCCAGACTGAATTGAGCGACGCATACGGCGAGGATAACTATTTTGGTGAATGGTTGCACATCACCGTAATGTGGGAAAAACTCACAGCAACGACGATGGAAATGAACATGTACCTTAATGGCGAACTAATAGACACGTCCCCAGAGATGGTATGGCAAGATCCTGGTAGCCAGTTCTACCTTGCCGGCGGGCATCCAGACAATTCGGCGGGTATCGGCGTGTATGATGAACTAGCCATCTGGAACCGAAAGCTCACCGACGGGGAGGCCTTGGGAGTTTATCGCGGTGGTGTCTTGTATATTGACAACCCCATACCCGGCGATGCCAACTACGACGGCATGGTCAACGATGAGGATGCCGCCACTCTGGCCGAGAACTGGCTGACGATGTCCGGTGCTACCTGGGCCATGGGCGACTTCACTCACGACGGTATCGTTGACGATGAGGACATGACTCTGTTGGCCTCCAATTGGCAAGTCACCGCCGGCCCGGCTTCGGTTCCCGAACCCGGCACACTGGCACTTCTGGCCGCCGGCCTCGTTAGCTTGGCGCTGCTGCGACGGAAGCATTAAAGCTAAATGCATGTTTCCCCTATAAGTGGAGACATGGACAATGAAAAGTGAAGCATTCGACGGGTCATCTACAGCGATGGCCCGTCGTTTTTCATTAATACCGGTAATCTGTTGGCAGCAAGTCCGCAAGCCACCGGGCCCTGGAAACCTGGCGATTGGGTGTCGCTCTTAACCGTTGTGCAAACTCATGAACGCGCCTCCTGTCATTGTTCCGCCTTCTTTTCACGCAATAGCTTCGCGAGATACTTCGCCGTTTCGTTGGCAATCACATTGTAGCCGGCGAGGTTCGGATGCCGGTCGCCGTACCAACCTGTGAGGTGGCCGAGAATTGGGTCGAGTTCGTTGGCCATCACTTCCACGCCGGAGCCGTTCACAAACGGCTTCACTAGATCGTGATATTGTTTGGGAATTTTAGCGAGCGGGTAGCGCCGGTAGTTGAGCATATTCGGCCCATTCATCAACTCGGCGGCGTAACGCGGATAGATATCGAAGACCGGGAGGTTCTCGTTCCGTGCTACTTCGAAAATCAGGTCGTTGATCTTCTTGCTGGTCACCTTATCCGCGAATGGAATTACGGTCATCGGAATTAGCAATGCTTTGGGATGATCTTGTCTCAGGCGAGCGAGCAGTTCATGAAAGTCTTTCGGGAAATTTACGATAAAATTTTTACGCCTGGCTCGGTCGTTCAGGCCGTAGCGAATGAATATGTAATCCAACCCGGGCAATTTCGCCGCGTCGCGATCGTAGCGGCCTGAATCGAACAGTCTGCGGATGTATTCTCCGCTAAGGCTGGAATTGATCACATGGCACGGAGGTAGATCGCCTTCTGCGGCCAGCAGTTGCTCCAGAACTTTCTCCAAATGTGGGCCTTGGGGCTTCAGCCGCCGCGGCACGCTCCCTTCCGTGGTGCTGTCGCCGAGCAACAGGATTTGGAGTTTTCCTTCATGCTCCGCATTCGCGCAAGACGGTGGAAGCACGATCGCGAGCATCATAGCGAGAGCAAGAATCGGAGCGAAAGTGTTCTTCAATGGGAATAGAAAGTTGTTTTTCATCGGATAGGTCCTGTTTCGTGGATACCAGCTAGTTGGACATAAGGTCATCGCACTTTTCCTTCGTTGACTGTTTGTACACTAGGCCGAGTGTGAGGTCACTCATGGACATTATTGTGAGCGGGTCAGGTTAACGAATTCAGTAAATGGTGCGAGAGAACAGGTCGTCAACCACTCAATGCCAGCGTTACCCACTTCGGTGGTCTTGAGGGCAGCGCCATCCTCGAACAGCTCCACCGTCGCAATGTCGTTTCCGACACAAGTTCTGTGCCCGGCGTGCAAGTCGCCTGCTGCGACGCTCTCCTCAGGGCCCCCCTTCGATAGCAGGCAGCTCCACCGTGATCTTAGTGCCCCTCCCGGGACTGCTCTCAATGGCGGCCTGTCCGTTGAACAAGCGGGCCCGCTCGTGAATCCCACGGAGGCCAAAACGGTCCGCCGGTACGTGGTCCGGATTGAAACCGACGCCCTCGTCCTTGATTTCTACCAACAGCCGACCTCCCTGCTGCTGCAGACGCACCGTGACGGCCTTCGATTGACTGTGGCGTTCCACGTTCGTCACCGCTTCCTGGACAATGCGGAACACGACTCCTTCGAGGACTGGCTCCAAGCGTTCAGATTGCACTGCGTGCTCCAGACGGCTCTTCACTCCAGAGCGTTCCTCGAGGCAACGAGCTACGCCGACCTCTGGGAAGTCATGGCCAACGACGACAAGATCATCTGATGATCCGGACAAACCGGCTGACCTCTTGCTCGGCACGCATCAACGGAACGCGTGCTATTCCTGGTGCGCAACTGAAGAAAGGTCGCCATCCTGCGAGTCTTCCGGCTCGCCCCAGTTCATCAACCGTTCGGCCAATGACTTGATTACGACGGTGTCGTCATCGACCGTTTCGGTTTCAAATCCGGCGTCGAACAGGTACGATTGCTGCTCTTCTTCCACTTGGCCATTGTCGGCGACGCCTCGCCACCATTGCAGATGCGGCCAGCCGCGACGAACGGTCTCTAAACAGGTGCTGACCGTCCGGCCGCCCGAACCCGGGCTGAATCCAGCACGGTTGGCAATCGAGGTTAAAGTGGCGACCTTATCCGCTTGCTTCAGTTCCCAAAGGATTTTAGCAACGGCTTGAGCGCGCGTCGACAATACTGTCATGAGATTGTCTCTCCATCCGGCTCTGACGGCTAAACTGTTTCGTTTACGGTCCAGAACCTAAAGACTCGTAATCGCCCGAAGCAAAGGATCGTGGTAGCCGCTAGCCTACAAGGCAAGTACCAATTCGTTGCCGATTGTGCGAGCAACCGAACCACGTACGAACTGACATGCGATCCAATATCAGCATTCCCTCATTGTAGCGGTTCTCGCGTTGGAGGTCCACGAACCTTCTGACACGTGGAACGGATGCCAACCCTTACCCCGCAACACGGGATTTGCAGGCGATATCCAGAGTTGAATCCTCTTGTTGCTATGCGGGCTGGCAGATTTGGCGTTGCGGAGACCGGCGTGTCATTAATCGCCAAAATCCGGCAACCCCACACCCCGGCAACCGGTTGCACCGCACCGTAGCTGGTCGAGCGAGTTGTCTGGCACCCGGTAACTCGAGTCCTGAAAAACGGTCGTTACTTGGGGCACTTGCATTCCACAACGGGCCGATTCAATTGCGCCGTCCACCTGAGCAGTGTCAGACTCCCGGCGAAGTGTTTCGGCTATCGGTGATCAAGCTGGGGAAATTCGGCTGAAAACGCCTGTCAAACCATATCCTTCAAGCCCTTCAGTGGCACTATCTTGACAATATTTGTGGCGGGCTTGGCCTTGAAGATGGTCTCTTCTTTCGTGAAGGGGTTGATTACTTTACGTTCCTCGGTTGCAGGCTTGCGGACAATCTTAATTTTCATGAGGCCAGGGATGTTGAAAACACCCGATCCAGCCTCATTGAGATTCTTCTTGATCAGCTTGGCAAGCTCATCAAATACCACAGCGACCTGCTGCTTCGTCAGGTCGGTTCCATGCTTCCTCGTAGTCATTTTCTCGATCGGCCCCCAACTCGACGTGTGTCCGACCCGCTGGTATGATTGCCGGATGGAGTTTCTGGGAAGGACAGGTGTCAGCAAGGGCCGAGAAGAAGATTTCAAGAAAAGGCAAAGCCCGACCGATTGGTCGGGCTTGCTTGATTTCCGTTTGCCGTCACTCGCAGACTATGCCACTTGCTTCCGTCTGCGTCGGGCAGCGATCAGACCGAGACCGCCGAGGACGCCCCAGATGGCGAGCGTGGAGGGCTCGGGGACGGGGGCGGCGGTCAATCTCATGTGGTAGTCATCGCCACCTTGAAGAGTCCAGTTTCCTGTGAAGTCGCTATACTTGTAGCTGGCCCCAACATAAGGGGCGTCGGAGAACCATGGGCTGATGTCCATGTTGTCAAGAGGGTCGATGTAGCCGACGAACACACTTTCTCCCGCATTGACTTGAATCCCGGCAGCCGAGATATCAAACGTATTCCACGCTTGTCCCCCGTCAGCGTCGTAACTTACGAGATCACTTATGGATTCCGAGTAGAGTTCCGCCCCCGGCTGTCCACTTGAATCCGCCCATACCTTGAGGTCAATCGGTGTCGGCTCCGCTTGCGTGGCAAGAATGCGGACCTCGAACTGGGTCAAAAGGTATGGTCCACCGGACGACATTGTGAACTTGGCACTGATACCGTCCGCCCCCCAAGTATACCCAGCCGGTGTGGCAGAGTCGTCGTAAGACTGAAGCACGATTACGCCATACACCGAACTGGCAGAAAGAACAAGCATCACGCCAAAAAGGCAAGTCATGAGGTATTTCATTCAACCACTCTCCCTATTTACCTGGTGGCACCCCGGCTAGTCTAACTCTAGTTATAATCGCTGACTCGGCCAGAGTCAATGTATCAGATCAAGCAGAATCTCGCATCTTGATTGTCGAGTTACGCCCACCGCCACGTGTCCCTACTAATAATCCCGTCCTCCTTTGCTGTCAAGGACTTGCGCCATTTGCTCTTCCGCCCACCTTCAAGCTAGAATGGACGATTTCCACGGTGAACGAGGGCGCGAGAATGGGTATATTGACGGCAGTGGCGCTGTTTCTCCGGGCTATGCTCACTGCCAAGATCCACTTGGCCGTCGAGAACTTGGCTCTGCGACAGCAACTGGCCGTCTGCCGCCAATCCGTCAAACGCCCGAAGCTGCGGCCACGCGATCGCGTTTTCTGGGTGTTGCTGTCGAGACTTTGGCCGAGTTGGCGATCTGCCCTGACCATCGTCCAGCCCGAAACGGTTGTCAAATGGCACCGGAAGGGCTTCCGGCTGTTCTGGACGTGGAAATCAAGACGTGGCAAACCCGGACGCCCACGTATAGAACGCGAAATTCGTGACCTGATTCGCCGCATGTCCCGTGAGAATCCAACGTGGGGCGCACCTAGAATCCTGTCCGAATTGCTCCTATTGGATCACGAAGTGGCCGAAGCAACCGTGGCCAAGTACATGGTCCGGCAAAGGAAACTACCGTCCCAGACTTGGCGAACGTTTCTGGCGAATCACATTCCCGATATTGCCGCCTGTGATTTCTTCACGATCCCGACCGCGACTTTTCGCGTTCTGTACGTTTTCGTCGTTCTCCGTCATGACCGAAGAGAGATCGTTCACTTCAACGTTACCGCGAATCCCTACGCCGAGTGGACAGCCCAGCAGATTATTGATACCTTCCCGTACGAGGAAACGCCGCGTTTCCTAATTCGTGATCGCGACGGGATCTACGGTGATTACTTCAAGAATCGCATCGAAAGCATGGGGATTGAGGAAGTCCCAACCGCGCACCTTCGCCCTGGCAAAATCCGTATTGCGAGCGGGCAATCGGTTCGATACGTCGAGAATGCTTGGACCATGTGATCGTACTGGGTGAACGACATCTGCATCGAGCCTTGACCGAATACTTTGACTACTACCACAATTCCAGGTGTCATCTTTCGCTGGATCGAAACTCGCCAACGCCGCGTGATGTCGAGCCGCCATCACTTGGCGAAGTCGTTTCGATCCCGCAAGTCGGCGGTCTCCACCACCGGTACGCACGGCGCGCCGCATAGTCGTGAACGTCGGCTCCCCTGGCCGGTTCGTCGCTATCGGTCCGCGTGTGACAGTGAAACGGTCAGATTCGCGTGGGCTTCCATGCTTCCTCGTAGTCATTTTCTCGATCGGCCCCCAACTCGACGTGTGTCCGACCCGCTGGTATGATTGCCGGATGGAGTTTCTGGGAAGGACACCCACCCAGCCTGGGCGACACCCCTGTCCTAATCGCCGCTTACAAACGACCTCGGTTGAGGTCGAGAGAGCTACTTCTCCTTCTTCTTGACCTCAATCACGTCCACGTCGTCAGATCCAGAAAACTTGACGCCGAGTTTTGTTTCTCCCATGAGTGTGAGCGTGGCAGTAGTCCCAGGCTCGACTATACCTTTGACCTCACTCGCCACGAACTTCGCCACAAAATTCCCTTGGTTGTCTGACTTCGACCAATCGATCTCGATACCGTTGAGTGTCACCGTCGCCCCTGCAACTGCACTGTAGGCGATGTCGGTATGGATAGTCACCACCGTTGATGCTGAGGCAATGTTGATGACCTTTGGTGCAACGGTAATATCGATTTCGTAGGCTGCCAGCGGACTGCTGACAAAAACGAACAAGGCAACAACGGCAACACTGGTTACAAGCACTCTTCTCATGAAAAACTCCTTCAAAAACTAGTGATAGAAAAACATAAGACGCATCCGTTTCTTGTTCCGCCCCAAGCTACCTCGAAGTCATGGCCTCCGCTTTCCGCATCAACGCCACCAGCTTGGCAATCGCTCGGTGATAGTCGTCCAAAGTGTCAGCCCACTTGCCCAGGCACTCCCTGCCCAAATCGGTCAGTTTGTATACACGCTTGCTTGGTCCCAGTTCGGATTCGGCCACATCATGGCGAACTAGTCGTTGACCTTCCAAAACCTTCAAAAGGCGATAGACTCCAGTGTCGTCGGGCTTCGTGCCTTTCAGGAGCGGCGATTCGCTAAGTCGCTGCACAAGGGCATAGCCGTGTTGTGGCCCTTCGGCCAGCAGTGCCATCACTGTCGGCTGAAGCATGCGGTCAAGTGTGTGGCCTTCACAGGCACAGCAGCGTTTATCAGTCATTGCGGAGACAGCCTACCAGAGATGGTCGGGTACTCCTGTAATATGGCGTTTAGCCGCTTCTGTGTCAAGCGATCTGCAGCGTCATACGAATGGTGGGGCTAGCCAATCAGACTGTCCCTGAGCGAGGAACGCTCGATATCGGACTCTCGGCTAGATGCCCAGGCCTCGCTGCGACGCTCCCAGAACACCTTCGATTGACGGTGAAGAATATCTCCCAGCGATTTCCAGCCGTAACTTCAGGCCGGAGTGTCCGAGATTGCCATCTTGTGAAACAAAAGCCCGTAAAGCCGTGGCGGCAGGTGGTTCTCAACGCCAGTTTCTTCCGGCCAAACATGCACACAAAAAGGTGCCCACTATGGTGCCAAGAATTCCGGGAGGGTGCCAATATAGGTGCCCGTAAATCTGCCGCTCAGAGGTAATATTTTCCGCGATCTGCAACTAAGGCGGTTCGTTAGAGGGGGTAGTACGGGCAAAGGCAGATCGCCACAAGATCTAGGCACGTCGGGAGTTACGCGACGTAAGCGCAAGAGAGAAGGCCGCTTACGTCGATTCGTAGGCGGCCTTGTGGTAAGTACACCCCACAGGGTTCGAACCTGTAACCTCCGGTTCCGTAGTCAGAGGTCTTGGAACTGCAACCTTATCACCTTAAGTGATTACTCAGTAAGCACTTACGGCATTAGTGCGGAGCCGATTCTTTTCAAAGCATCGGTTTCGTGACCGATGCTTTGAAACTGCGGTTCGTCAACCGGCATACATTCATTACCAACCTATGCAAAGCAGAAATCTCATCCAAAACAGTACAAACCCAGGCCCGTCATGGTGATATTCGTTTGACGATGAATTTGTACAGCCATGTTGATCTGGAGGATCAATCGGCGGCTATATCGAAGTTGCCAGGGTTTTCTGACGGGGAGGATGGGCGGGCTGCTTGGTGAAGGTTGCTCATCGAGCTGGATGTGTGCGGATGGCGACTGGAGTGCCGAAATAGAGTGACACAGGACCTGAATCGCCTCGTCTTCCTCTTCTGTTCCTGCCTGATCTGCTGGTCACGCGATCAATAATTTCCAAATCCATCACCAGTCAGATTTTTTTGGGCAGGCTTTTTCAACACGCCCGGTCCATTCTCAGGACGCCGAATCGCATCCAATTTGACTCGGTTTGTTTGGGCCGACGCCCGGCATCAATCCTCCCCCAAAGGCGTTACATTAGAGGCCAAGACCGCTCCTTAGATAGGGGTAAATTCGAGAGGCAGTGAGGTGGTTTATTCGAGTCATGCGATCGGGTATAATCTGATAACCGGGGCTGTTGCAGCAATAGGTCTGTTGCAGCAATAGGTCTGTTGGGATACTAGGAGCCCATCTTCATGGCCCACGAATGCGAGAAAGAAACGCTTTTGCGTGCCACTACTCTTTCAGAGCGTGCCAATGCGGTCCGCGCAGCAATCGCTCTGGGGATGCCGCTCGCCGAGATCGAGGAGTTCCTCGACTTCGTGGACGCGACAGCGAAACCCGGCGTGGCGCCGGCGTCGTTTCCGTTGCGGGTGGCGCCATCTCGTGTGCCGGCAAGAGCCGCGCTTGGGTCGCGTGGCAAGAGGCGTTTGACAAGAACTCTGGGGGTGTGGGTTTGTACATTGCTTGTGTATAGCTTGTTCTTCGCGTTGATAATCGGCACCATCCGGCCATACCTCCCGAAGACCCCCAGCGCCTCACAGCCCATCTACGTGGCTGAGCTTTGTGGTGGTGCGGATGCCAAATGGTCAGAGGAGGGTATGCCAGAAGTGGACGGTCGCCTGCCGGCAGGTCGCCGACTCGTTCTAAACTCGGGGCTTGCAAAGATCGTCTTCGCTAGCGGCGCTCGCATAATTTTAGAGGGGCCGGCCGAATTCGAACCGCTGTCACCGACCTCAGGACACTTGTCCCTAGGCCTGCTCAGTGCGCGTGTGCCGCCGGCTGCACGGGGTTTCGTGGTCCGCGCGCCCAATGCCATGGTGGTCGACTGGGGCACCGAGTTTGGCGTCGCGGTGGAGGAGGGGGGCTTGAGCGACGTTGAGGTCTTTACTGGCCGCGTGGAAGTGGAGCTGGCCGCTGGCGGTAAACTGTCCGGGGATAAGCATGTTGTATCTGCCGGAGAAGCGGTTCACGTTTGGTCGCCGACGGAGAACGGTCTACCGGTGATGAAAACCGCGTCCAACGGTCTGATGAACTTTGTGCGTTCGCTCCCGTCGGCTGCAAAGCCGAACAGCACAGTCGCCGAGGCGGATGCGTCCGCAACTGCTGCAGAGCGATTCGGCGTCCCCGAAGCCGCGGTGGAGTTAGTCGCCCCCCTGCATCACCCCAAAGGACGGTTGGTTTATCTCGACCTTGCGCCGTACACCAACGAGGCGCTCTCCAAGTCGAAAGGGACGGTGGCAGGCAACGACCTGTTGGAACTCGTCTCCGGTGAGCAGCTCCTGGCCGGCACGCAGTTTTCCGTGCCGGGCTCGTTCGCTGA
>CAZISU010000009.1:10289-18509 GCA_964541935.1 uncultured Planctomycetaceae bacterium
TCCGCATATGCGACTCGACGATCCAACTGGGAAGCAAGCGACTGCCCGAGAAGCCGTCGCAGGTTGAGGTGATTCCCGTTGAAAGGCGAGTGGCGACGTTCTATTTGCTACACGCCACGCAATGGGGCGATGCGAGGTTCGACGTTGCCGACGGCACGAACATCGGACACTATCAAATCCACTACGTCGATGGCAGCCAGGCGACTATCCCGATTATCTGCGGCGAGGATGTGCGGGATTGGTGGAGCCGCGACCACAAGAAGCTCGCCACGCGCGGACAAGTAGTGTGGGTAGGGCGAAATGCAGCCACTGAGCAGGCCAAGTTCTACTTGCGCCTGTACTTGAGCGTTTGGGAGAATCCGCACCCCAATAAGACTGTTGCTAGCCTCGATTACGTTTCGGCGATGACTGCCGCTGCACCATTTTGCGTGGCAATCACCACGGAAATGCCCTTGCCTATCCAATCCAGGCCGCCTCCGCTCTCAGCGTATGAGCCCGGCTCAGAATTCTAGGCGTGGCCCCGAGAACACACAGCTTGGTCAGATAGACTCCGAATAAACGCTCTTCCTGATGAGAAAGACCGTACAGCTGGGATACATAAATGTTACGCAAGAGGAATCTATCCGATACTGCGATAGCCGCACCACTTGGTGACGATGCCCCATGGCATGTTCAGGTAGCCGACATTCCGTGCCTCCCTTACTTCCGCCGGAAGGCGGTTCTCGACCGAGTGCTGGCCTCCCTGCTGCTGGTGCCGGGATTACCGATGATAGGCCTGCTGATCCTGCTGATCCGCCTTACTTCCCGAGGCCCAGGCATCTACCGACAGATCCGCGTCGGCCAAGGCGGCCGAAAGTTCGCCATCTACAAGATTCGGACCATACGGCACGACGCCCGCGTTCCGCGCGACATCTTCATGGGCAGACTGCTCCGTCGCTCCCACCTGGATAAGTTGCCCGAATTGTTGAATATTCTCAAGGGTGACATGTCGTTCGTTGGCCCACGACCCGAGCGACTGGAGTTCGTCCATGTCCTGGCTGAGGCGATCCCCGGTTATCTGAATCGGCTGGTCGTACCGCCCGGGCTCACGGGCTTGGCCCAACTTAATCTTCCCCCCGACAGCGATCTTATGAGCGTCCGCAGCAAACTTGTACTCGATCGCGAATACATTGAGCAGGCAGGGCTGCTCTTGGATACGCGCCTCCTATGTTGCACATGCCTGCGAATGCTCAAGTTGTCCGAACGCTGGATGCTGCCCATCTTCGGACTCCGCAGGGATGTGCCGTACGACGCGATGCGGGAAAAGACATCCGATAACGGCGATGGTGCCACGGCCATGCCCCAGTAACTCCGAACAACATCCTGGTCAAGACTGCCGGCATTTCGACCAAGAGCAACGGCAAACCTGGCGGCCAGTGGGAGTGACCCGGCAAGCATTCGCATTTCTCCCCCAAGATGCCCACCCAAAAGGTGCCGACTATGGTGCCGAGAATTTCGAAAAGGTGCCGATATAGGTGCCCGCAAATCTGCCGCTCATGGGTAAGATCTGCCGCGATCTGCCACAATGACGGCGTTTTCCCGAGAAAACGGCCAAAAACTTATGTCGCACCTCGTGGATCAGTAGAGGGGGCGGATTCTTAGCCACGTCGCGCAACACGGCGGCCAGGGTCCTTTTTCAGGACAGACCAGACACGGGACGGACTGTCGGACGCTTCCGATACTCAGCATCGGGGAGAAACCAGACGTAGTCAACCGGCCGAGATTGACGTTTTAGCCTCGTCAGAAGTTGTTGACCGGAAGAATGTTGCTGTTTGGCCCTTCGGGGGACGGCGGAGGTTGAGAGGAGGTGGCGGAGGTTCAGAGGAGGTTCCGTTACCGCTATCGCGACACCGATCGTCTCACTCCGTGCCCACGCGACAAATCCCTCCTTCGATCAGCGCCCAGCGATTCTCGGATCGCTTCAAGGTCGCCGCGTTCGATGCACGGAAGGATCGCTTGCGTGGTTGGGTTCATCTCCCACTGAACTGCCATCTCTTGCAGCCTAGTCAATCACGTAACTCAGCTCGTGTTCACCAATGCCCAAGTGGAGGTCCACGTGGCCGGTAGTCGGATCCGGGGCGTAGAAGAAGTTGACGCTCACCTTCACCTGCTCGCCAGCTCGCACCAGTCGGGGCGTAAAGGATAGGTAAGTCTGTACCCAGTGGGTCTCCGGACTGAAGGGGCCCGTGTCCAGCATGACACTCGGGGAGAGTTCCGCTTCGAACCATACGCTAAAGCCGTTAAGCACACCGTCGCGGCTGGGCACAAACGCGAGTTGACCTTCGAACCAGGCATCTTCAACGGAAGCGCTGAGGAGATCGAGTTCGAGTATTGCCTGACCAGGTGCCAGCACAGCCGCCGGTTCGACCCGGATCTGCACCGTGCGTCCCTGCAATAACTCAGCTTCTTGCAGGCTGCTGAAATCAAGATCGTCGATCCGTTCTCGCCAGAACCCGGGGCCTTCGGTGTTGTAGAGAATCGGATCGTCCATCGGCGCGATCAGCACGCGAACCTTTGACGGCAGCATGCGGCCGGTCGGCGCTAAATTCTGATCGCGAGCATTCAGCACCGCGTTCAGCATGCCTTCGACGAAAGCGGCGCTGCCGAGCCACTCGCTAATGATCAGGTCGACCTTCTGATCCAACTGCACTTCACCCACCCGACCATGAACGACTTGAATCTGGTCCGACAGGCCATTGGCTTCGACCAGGTCGGCTGCGACCTCCGCGATATCGGTTGCATCGACGGCGTAGACCTTCTGCGCTCCGGCTTTGGCGGCGAACATAGCCAGAATGCCGGTGCCGGTGCCCACGTCCAGGACGACATCGCCCGGTTGGACGACCTCGCGGATCGCGGCGGCAAAGGCATTCGTGCGGATACGATCGCTTACCATCCGCCGATGCATTTCGATGTCACCGTACGACTTCAAATAGTTGTCCACTATACGACTCAACAGTCAAAGGATAGGAATTCAAACACAGGATTGTATTCTCCGCCAGTGGCACACGTCAACCGGCCACGCGCGGCACGCCGAGGTGGCCAGGTCTTGAGACTCGCGATGGATACCAGCACGAGGTGGCCAGGTCTTGAGACTCGCGATGGATACCAGCACGTAAGTTCTGCCTGGCGCGTCCTATATTGCCATCTCGTGAAACAAAAGCCTGTAAAGCCGTGGTGACAGGAGGTTATTGAACAGCATTGCATACCCAACTCTGCACACCCCAAAGGTGCCGACTATGGTGCCAAGATTTTCGAAAAGGTGCCAATATAGGTGCCCGCAGATCCGCCGCTCGTAGGTAATATTTTCCACGATCTGCAACTAAGATGATCCTTTAGAGGGGGTAGCACAAGCAAAGGCAGATCGCCACAAGGCTTTGGTGGGTTGCGACTTACGCGACGTAAGCGCAAGAGAGAAGGCCGCTTACGTCGATTCGTAGGCGGCCTTTTGGGAGTACACCCCACAGGGTTCGAACCTGTAACCTCCGGTTCCGTAGACCGGTGCTCTGTCCAGTTGAGCTAGGGGTGCAAAGTGTTATGCGGTAAAGGGTTAGGTCTCTTACTTCTCTTCTAGGCGGCAGTTCTGATGCCTATACTACCTATCGCAATCGGGGTATATTTAAACCAAAGTAACCCGCCCGAGTCAAGCGAGTGGGTTCAATACACTGCCTCAACCTTTTGACAAGTGAGGTAATGCAGATGCCTAAGTCTACCGCAAAATCATCTATCAGTAAACCCCCGAAGCCCTACCCGTCCTTTTAGATATTCCCCCACCCGTCTGGCAGTGGGCGAAGAAGATTGCTGGGCGTACCTACTACTTCGGCGATTGGCGAATCTCACAAGAGGGAAAGCCTGAGATTGGACTAAGCGGCTTCGCTGCAAGGTGGGGCTGCGATGGTTAAGAGGATCATTCCTTCATGAGCGATGTTTGGATTTCCAGCCAGCGAGGCTGGGATTCACTTTACTCAATGCGAAAGGTATGACGAATGACGAGCTTACTTGAACTTTTGCAGTTCGGCCAGTACCGTCATGATTACGCCGGGCGCCGGCCGACGTTTTACTGGTGTGCCCGCCTTTGCGAATTTCCGCTTCGCGACGAACGTTGCGTTTACTGCAATTGTTGGTCGGCTCTACTTGCGGATGTTCGACGAAAACGAACAGGCAGGCGAGGTTGTCGACGGCAATCTCGCGATCTTCGGGCGTAACGATGGCACGCTCAATATCGCTCGGTCCATGATTTCCAGCAGTTGGCACTCGTCGAGCCGTGTTTCACGCTCGTTTCCGAGCGTGAAATAGACGTCAATAATTGCGGTCATGGGATTATATGCACTCCTTTCTCAGCAAGGCTTTCAAGCTTAAAGCCCATGATATTCCAGGGTGTAAGTAGCGGAGTGTCAATGCGGTTGTCGTCCATCGCATGCGGGTGAGATGTGCCTGTCTGGGAGTCGATCCGCGTGGCTTTGTATTTGCCGGACATGCCAAGGATGGTTCGGTCTAGCGTGAGGGTCGTTTGGGCTGGCTTGGGGCTCAGGTTGGCGATAAGCAGCAGATAGTCGCGGCGGTCGTTCTTATCTTCGGCGTAGACGACGCCTTCGACGGCCGGATTGGAGGAATGCATGGCGGAGCGGCTTTGGTTGGGAAGGTTGAAGGCCGTGGCGTGCTCGACGTCGATCTTCGACAGTACCCGCCAGTAGTCCAGCGTAAAGGTGTTGGCTGCCGCGTCGGGATCGAGTGGAAAGAGCGTCGCGTCTGCCTTTCTCTTTATGCCCAAACCGACGTGCGGATAGAATCCCCAGGCGGCCATTTTGGCAATGCCTTCTGGTGTTGTGAAGTGCCGCGAATCCAAGGGCCAGGGCATGCAGACGGTGCCGCAGGTCATGCCGCGATACACGGCATCGTCGCGGTTGAAGAACATTTCGTGGTCGTGGGTGTCCTCGCCGGGCAGGAAGGCGTCGAAGTTGAAGTTGGGAAAAATCCCCGCGGAGCCGAAGCCCATGTGCCCGATGAGAAAGCCGCCGGGGCCCACGATTTTTCGCAGTTCTTTCGTGAAATGAAAATAGTCCCGCGCGGCCAGCGTTTCGCCAGCACGTGAATAATGCTTGTCGTTAAAGCTCGTGCCGGGGTGTTTTTTCATTTCATGTTCGGCCACGGCGTGCGGGCCGTGCCAGTCGACATAGAAGCCGTCCCAATTTCGCTTGAGATACTTTTCGAAGACCTGGCCCAGGCTGTAGCTTTCGATCCCGCGGCGATATAGCCCCACACGCATTCCCCGTTGGTGAGCCTTGGCGATGACGCGGCGGATGGTTTGCTCGTGTTTCGGAGCCGAGTAGTCGGCATGCGGGCGGCCGTTGGAGCCGCCTTGCAGCATCCAGTCCTGGTGCAAAATCAGCATGGTGGCTCCGTTGTCGGCCATCTGGTCAATTTGTCGCTCGGTGGGATACCAATCTGCGATGGCCTTGCGGTCGAGGTAATTGATCCAGTGGTAAACGCGTTGGCCGAGCAAGTTCGTGTGCGGTTTGCCCGACACGGGGCAAGTCAAACCGATGGCCATGCGATTGCGATAACGGTATCCCTTTTTCAGAGTGGTTGTCGTAGTGTCTGATTGATCGGTGCCCAATTTCCAGGTGAATCGGCCAGGCTGATCGGCGAATCCGGTCTGCTTTCCCAGTGGGGAGTTTTTTTCGACGAGCACGGCGATTTCGTTGGTGAAGCTGCGCTGGGGGTACATGCCAAAGGCAATTCGGCCGGTGGGCAGGACGGTTTTCGGCCGAGCGAAGACGTTTTGGCGAAACTTCGGCGCGACCACGACCGACTTGTCGACGCGGAACTCGATTGAGGCGTTTTTTAAATCCCACGTTTCAGCCTGAAGCTCGTATTGCATGTCGATAAACAAAGCGCCCTCGGCATAAACCTCGTAATGCAAGGTCACTTGCCATGGGGCCAAGGCTCCGTCTTTGTTATGCGTACCCGAGTCGATCGTCCACGTTACTTTTTCTGGCGACGCCTCGAACTTTTCGATACGGACATCGCGGCATTTTGACGGGTCGAAACCATAGTTGCCGCCGTCGATGATAACGGCGGGGCAGGCCTGGCCGTCGGCACCAAGTACGCGGTTCCAGTTCGTGCCGTCGAAGGCTTGCAGATCGGTGATCTGACCGCCGCGGGAGGCGTCGCAGGTAATTCTAAAATGTTCGCCGGTAACCGTAACCCGACCGGCGGTGTTTTCTGCAAGCAGGCCTTGCCCCGACTGTGCAGCCGGGGCCGTATTTACGGCCAATGAGAGGGTCATGATCGTGGATATCAAACAGAGAGTGAAGTGTATTTGCACTGGAGGCTCCGACGGTATGATCTTCCCCACGAAAAGCGGACAGTAAAAACTGCTTTTAGAGTTTCAGGGATATCGGCCTGAAGGCTGATTTTTCTGGGGACATTCCCAGACCACCGAAAGGTTTTTCGCATTGGGCCAGTTCCCGGTGTGGGTTTCAAAAGAGGTGGCAGCGTGGCAAGTGTTCTTATACACGCCACGCACCGGTCTACTGGGTCGCGTTGGCGCTCGGGGTGCTCCTCAGCAGAGCCATATCCTACGACACGACAATGCCATTCTAGTCAACGACGTCTCGATGTCAACCATCGCGGCTACAATGCCAGTTCGTATTCCAGCGGGGCGTTTGGATGAAATTTGCCCCGCTGGGGCTTGGTTTGTGGTTTATGCTACTCGAACAGTTGCCCCTGTCCTCTGGTCCCAATTCTCTTGTTCGCGGATGCACCTTCGCACAGTGGCCTCGTCGAGGCTTTCGGCGGAACCTTCAAACACAGGTGAACATGGTCGGATATCGCATGCCCTCCCAGCACTTCCACTCCTTTCTGCTCACGCAGATCCCGAATAATCCGCCCTATTGCGGCACGCAGCTTGCCATAAGTCAGTTTTCTGCGATACTTAGGGATGAACCTAAAATGTACTGTTCGGTTCATGAAAACATCTCGCCACGAATCACACAAGGAATTCACCCCCATGCGAAAAGCCCACCTCGCTCTTAGTATTGCCGTTGTTGCCGTTTTGTTGCCGTGTATCAATGCACAGGCTAGCGAAAACCTGCGTCCCAAACGCGCCGTGGCCATGCTCGAAGCGGCCGTCGAGCCGGTCCGCGTGGTGGCCTTCGGCGACAGTATTACCGGCGTCTATTATCACACCGGATGCCGTCGGGCCTGGTGTGCCATGCTGGGCGAAGCCCTCAAGAAGGCCTATCCCAAGGCCGATATCCAGATGTTCAACGTCGGCATTAGCGGAAACACATCGGGTCAAGGGCTGGGTCGAATCGAACGCGACGTGATTGCCCGCAAGCCGCATCTGGTGGTGGTCATGTTCGGCATGAACGATTGCGCCCGCAACAGTATCGACGAGTTCCGCAAAAACAGCGTGAAGATAGTAAAACGCTGCCGCGCGGCCGGCGCCGAGGTCGTGCTCTGTACGCCCAACAACGTCTCGCCTAACAAACCGCGGCCCATTGCGAGGCTAGCCGAGTATGCCCAGGCCACGCGTGACATTGCCGCCGAAATGTCGGTGCCCCTGGTCGATATATACAAGACATACGAAGACGTGCAGAAGAAAAACATAACCGACTGGCAACTGCTGATGAGCGAGACGATCCACCCCAACATGAACGGGCACCGGTTGTTCGCCGAGGAAATTTCCAGCAAAATTGCGGACAAGCCGGTATCAATCGACGATGTCGGCCCGCCCAACGACGCCCTGGCTTTCACTATCAAGCTGCTTCGAGCCGGCAAGCCCGTCAAGGTCGTAGCCATGCAGCCGTACGACAAAATCGTACCGCAAGTTTTGCGTGGGAAGTTTCCCGGCGCCAAGGTCGAGGTCGTCACCTGGCCGGTCGAAGGCAAGTCGCTTGCGGAAATCGAGGCCTGGGCCGGCAAGGTTCGCGGGTTGAAATCGAATCTTGTCATGTTCGCCGTGCCCGGCTCCACAACCCCCGCGACCCAAACTCCCGCCAGCGAAAAAGAATTTGTACGCGGATATACCTGGGCCCTGGCCCTGTGTTTCGCCTTCGGGCGTGCCACTCACGATGTGGTTCCGGTGCTGCCCTCGGTTACAGACCCGGTAGAAGATTCCGGCAAGCCTTGGGAGGCACTCGCCAAACGGGCGATTAGGGGGTATGATGTCGAGTGTAT
>CAZISU010000010.1:0-18271 GCA_964541935.1 uncultured Planctomycetaceae bacterium
ATGCCGACCTGCAACGCGAAATGCTCGTCAAGGGACGCATTTTCGCCAATCGCCGAGAATATCGGCCACGGCGGCGACGTTCCCATCGACCCGCTGCTGGACATTCTTTTTGCCGTAGTCGAAAATGCGTCCCTTGACGAGCATTTCGCGTTGCAGGTCGGCATCCCAATAAACTGAGTGTGGGCCCAGTCCGCCCAGGTCTTTGGTGGAGATGATGTTGCCTCGGCAGTCGCGCAGCCAGCGTTTGTCTTTGAGGTCGCGTTCGCCGCTGTAGCATTCCCAGCCCGGCCGTGAGGCGTCGATGTCGGCGCACAAACCGGAGTTGTGGATGTGTCGGGTGGGCTTGTCGTGGCCCCAAAGGATTTTGCCGGTGCGGGCGTCGACCAGGCACATGGTGTTGGACTTTCGGCCGGGTTCGATGCCGTAGTAGATTTCCAGGCCGGGGCGCGAGGGGTCGATGTCACCTACGTAGCAGTGGTCGGGGTGGCGCAAGCCGGTCGACCACAGCGAGGTGCCGTCGTCGTCGATGACCGCCGAGCCGATGACCAGTTCGTCTCGTCCGTCGGCGTCGACGTCGGCCGCGTGCATCCAATGGGCCCCTTGGCCCCAATATTCCTTGGGCTGTTTGCGGTTGTCCCATCGCCAGAGTTCACGCAGTCGTCCGTCTTCGAGGGTGTATGCCGCGAGTTTGATGGTGTTGTAGGTGCCGCGTTCGACGATCAAGGCCGGGTTCTTTCCGTCCAGGTAGGCCACGCAGAGTTGGTTGCGCGAGGCGTAGTTGTAGGCCCATTTGCCGGTGAAGCCTTCGCGGGAAGGCCAATCGACGCGGGTGATGGGCTTGCCCGAGGTGCCGTCGAGGATGGTGAGGTACTCGGGTCCGGTTTGAACCTTGCCGTCCTTGTCGCGGGGATCTCCTTCGCCAGTTTTCACGGCGACCTCGGCGCGGCCGTCGCCGTCGAGGTCGTAGACCACATAGGGGGAATACCATATGCCGCGCTCGATGGCCCAGCCCAGGTCGTGTCGCCAGAGGAAGCGGCCGTGGTGGTCGTAGGCTTCCAGCTTGTATGTGTCGGGGCTGGGCTTCCAGTATTTGTACCAGGGGTCGATGTTGTCGCTGGGCTGCTTGACGACGTAGTCGTAACGGCGGTCGCCGTTGAGATCGGCTATGCCCACCTTCTGGAACTTGTAGTCGCCGTCGAGCTTGATGGAGATATACGGTGAGCTTTTTGCGGCCGAGGCCGTCACCCGAGCTTCGCGCGATGGCGGGCCTTGCTTGCCACTGGCAACTGCTCGTACGAAATAGGTGAGTTCGACGTTTTTGGGAGCTGAGTCGTCAAGATAATCGGTCGTGCTGCTAATGGGACGATTGTTGAGTTTAACCGCAGAGGCGTCGCCTGATCGCCGGAATACATTGAAGGTTACATCGGCCGGATCGCTCTTGAGCAGTCGCCAACCAAGATAAACCCGGCCCCCTTTCTGATGCACGTTACCGACTGCACGGGCAATTAAGGCTCGGTCCAGTTTTTCGCCGCGGCGGGCATCGTTAGTAGCTTGTGCGAAGGTTGTGAAAACCGTGGCAAAACAGAAGCAGCCCAGCAGAAGGGCTTTGCCGGCAAAGTATTGGGGTTGGGGAGAACGCGTTGGCATGGGTGATCCTCCAGGCATGATCGTTGAGGGGGCATGGTTTGCCTGGATTATAGCGCATTGGTCACGGCGATGTCAGCTCCGTTTCTGGCGACATCTCTTGAGGGGCGTTTTTTGTTTTCTGAGCAGGTGTTGTCGTTAAGTTGTTATTTGATAAGGGGTTACATGGTGTCACGGCCTTGTGTGACGTATGGACAGGATTAACAGGATTTACAGGATGGGGACGGATGAAGGTCGAAGGGGAAGGAAGGTTGGGGTGGAACGATGATGTTAGTTGATTGGCGCTAATTCCGGTCTAGGCTTTTCGAAACCCCGTTGGGGTTTGCTTTGCATAGCGTCCTCGCAACCCAGGGTAGACGCTCTCGCGTCACCCCTGGGCTTTATTACCATAAGCCCTTGGGGCTAGGAACTTATGTTCGGGCTGGGCTTCGAACAACTCGTTTATTCGGCGATGAAAAACTCTGGCATGGCCAGGATTACGCGTTCTTGTTCGAGGGTGTTTAGCTGACGCACTACGTTTCGTACGGCTTTGACGCGTTGGGGTTCCATGCCTTCGAGCAAGGGCAGGGCGGTGTCTAGGAGCGACGTGGAGCGGGCGGCGGCGATGGCTTCTAGCGAAATCGATTGGCTGTCGTCGTCCTTGCCGGAGATGTCTTTGAAGAGCAACTCCATGAAGTTCTTGGGACGGGGGACTACGCGGACGTCGAAGTCTTTGATCTTGGCCTGTTTGGCCGAGAAGGCGATGGCGTCTTCGAGGCCGCCGATTTTGTCTACCAGGCCAAGTTCTAGGGCCTGTCGTCCGGTGTAAACGCGGCCGCCGGCGATCTCGTCGATTTTCTTCTTGAGGCGGTCGCCGCGGATGGCAACCACGTGGCCTTTGAAGACGCCGTAGATTTCGTCCATCCAGGCTTGCAGCTTTTTGCGTTGCTCGGGCGAGAAGACGTCGGAGGAGCTGAGCATATCGGCGTTGGCTCCGCGTTTGGTCGCGTTCCAGGATATGCCGACTTTGTTCCACATGGCCGTGGTGGCCAGTTTGCCGCCCACGACGCCGATGGAGCCGGTGATGGTCGAGGCGTCGGCGAAGATGGTGTCGGACCCGCAGGCCACGTAGTATCCGCCGCTGCCGGCTACGCCGCCCATGGAGACGATCAGCGGTTTTTTGGTTTTAACGCGTTTGGTGGCGTCGAGAATGATCTCGCTGGCGGTGGCCGATCCGCCGGGCGAATCCACACGCAGCACGACGGCTTTGATGGAATCGTCGGCCGCGACTTTATCCAGGGCCTTGCGGATGGGCGTGCTGTAGGCGGTCTGGTCGTTACCGAAAGGGCTGGTCGTGCCGCTGCCGCAGACGATGGGGCCTTCCACGTAGACAATTGCTATGGCGTCTTTGCCGGGCTTTTTCTTCTTCTGTCCGGCAAGGATATCGCCCCAGATTTTGAACATGGCAAACGGCGAGGAGAAGTCCACGTCTTTTTTCTTCTTCTTGCCGTACTTTTTATCGAACTTCACATCTTCGCCGAATTCTTTTTTGAGCTGGGCCGCGAGATCCTGACGGTGCATGACGCCGTCGATGATGCCGAGCTTCTTGGCCTTGGTGGCCGAATACGGTCCGCCGTCGATCCAGGTTCTGACCTTTTCGCTGGGCACGTTGCGGCCTTCGGCCACCATCTTCACATAGCTTTCAAAGAGGCTGTCCAGCAGCCAACTGCGCATCTGTTGCGATTCGGGGCTGGGTCCTTTGCGCATGAGCGTTTCGGCCGCGCTTTTGAATTTGCCGCAGGTCAAAAAGTCGGGTTTGACGCCGATTTTGTCCAGCAGACCGCGGACGTAAGGCGCTTCGGAGTTGAAGCCCATCACCCACACGTCGCCGGTGGGCACTACGTTGATGCTCGAAGCGTCGCTGAGCAGAGCGTAGCTCATCATGGAAAGTGAGTCGACGTGGGCGTACACCTTTTTGCCCGAGGCCTTGATGCGGTCGACGGCCTGTCGCATTTCCTCGATTTGGGCCAGATTGAAGCGAGCGCCGCCGACGAGCAGCAGGCAGGCCTTGACGTTTTTATCTCCGGCGACCTTGTTCATGCGTTCGAGTAGATCCTTGAGCGACTCGCCCGGCTTTTCGCCGAAGATGAACTCCTCGCCCTTGGGCGTTTCGGTTATTGCTCCCAAGGGGAAAACGGCCACAACCGAGATGGCTTTTTCGGTTTTCTTTTTGGTTTTTGTTTCTTTGGGGCCCGCCGCCGGTAGCGTCTGCGCACAGAACATCACAAGCAAAGCCACGCACATCACCTTAGTTCGCATCGTACACCTCCAAAAAAGTCATTGAATGATTGCCCCGCTTGATGAGTATACCCCGGCATAATTTCGTGTCCACCCAATGGTTTCGCTCGATTGGGACCGATATTGGGGATTTTGAGAAAAGTTTTCTCGGGCCGGCGGAGCCGCAAGAGGCAGATGAGACCCGGCGTGGTCCCCTCTTGTGCCTGCGGCACCCCGATAGACGAGCTATCGGGGCTACCCAATATTTATCCTGTTACGCAGTACTAGACTTGCCCAGGCAAACTAGACAAACATCATCCAATGGCGGGCAAGGATGGCTGCGTCCGAGTCGTCGACGCGGCCGTCGGCGTTGAAGTCGCCCTGCGACCAGGTGGCGGCGGAGAGCTTTTGCCAGTTGGCGGCCAGGATTGTGACGTCGGCCTCGTCGACACGCCAGTCTAGATTGGCGTCGCCAGCGATTGTGTCGATGGGCGGTGGTTCGGGGTTGCTGGTGGGTTCTTCAGTGTCGGTTGGAGAATCGGTTTGGGGCTGGACGGCAATCGGCTGGGCGGCTGAAGAGGTGGCGGTGGGCACGCTTTTTCTCCAATTGACGGCCAGCAGGGTGGCGTCGATTTCGTCCACGCGGCCGTCGGCGTTGAAGTCGCCCATGGCCCAGGTGGCGGCGGAGAGAGTTTGCCAGTTGTCTGCCAGGACCGTGGCGTCGGCGTCGTCGACCGTGCCGTCGAGGTTGGCGTCGCCGGGGATGGTGGGCGGCGTCGGATCGGTTTGCGCCGAAATGCTCGCGTATTCGCCGCCGAGTCCGGCCACGTTGCTGTAGGAAAAGATGCGGTAATAGTAGTCCGTCTCGGGCGTCAGGTCGGTATCGTTGTAGGCGGATAGGACGGTGTTGGCCAAGTGCGTGAACCCGTCGTCGGGGTTATGGGAGCGATAGACTGCGTATCCGTCGGCCGCTGGGGTATCGTCCCAGTCGATTTGAAGGCTGTTGTGCGTGCTGTTTTGCAGGTTGATGCTCGTGGGGGCGGAGGTGACTTGGTCCAAGTCGAAAAAGAAATATCGCATGAGCATGGCCGATTGCTCGACTGCCCAGGTGCCCAAGTCGCGTGCCAGGTATTCTACCTCGGCAGCCGGGATTTCGCGTCCGTCGCCGTTGACATTATAGTAGGCCCAGTTGTCGTGATACGTGCGGTCGAGTTCCAGCAGGCGATTGGCGGGGAAATAGTCGTCCGACACGTTGTTGTGCCAATCGCCAGGGTAGTCGTCGCTGTCGTAATCGTCGGCATAGTCGGTCGTCTCGCGGAAGATCGCTTCGAGCGATGTGTAGTCGTCCTGCCTGGCCAAAAGCGATTGTGGAGCGGACCAGTCGCCGCCCCAGTTCTGGAAATTCCAACTCGTGCCGCTGGTCGTGGTGTCGAAATCGAAACGGTTGTCATAGTTACTGACATTGTCTTCATATTCATCGGTGCCGAAGAGGCCGTGCTGGTCGTTGTGGATGTGGGCGGGCACGGTGGAGTCTTGCAGTAGGTGCATGGTGCGGCCCAGCCAGTAGTAGGCGTCGGCTATATCACCTGCGTTGAAGTGCGAAACGGCCTCGGGATAGTTGGAATCGTTGGCCTTGGTGTATGCCGAATCGTAGAACAGCAGCCCGTCGGTCAGTTCGTCACCGTCACCGCCCGCGCAGAAATGGTTCATGTAGCGCATCATCAGCGTGGTGGCGTCTTCGTCGACCACGCCCTCCGATATGCTGTTGCCCGTATCCCATGAACTCGTGGTGGGCTGGGAGATGTAATCTTCGTACTGCAGGCTGATAGCGGGCAAGCCGAAGAGGGCCCCATACAGATCGGCGGCCTCTTGGGCGATGGTTTGGTGAACGTCGGTCGTGTAAGCCACGCTTGCAAGTTGGGCGTTCGGTGCAAGCGTCATTTCGTCGAGATGCGAATAGCCAAGCAGGTGGCCAATTTCATGGCTGGTGACGTCCAGCAATTCGTCAGTGTCCGGAACAAGCTCCGAAAACACGAAGGCACAATCCGAGCGGTCGAGATTTCCGATGTCGGTTTGTTCGGCCAGACCAAGGAAGTCGCCGTACGGCTGAAAGGCGGACCCGTCACCGCCGATGTAGACGGTCGAGTATTCGCACACGGTGGGATGATCGGCAGTGAAGGTGATGCCCGTGTGGGCGAACGAAAGTTCCAGTCCGGCCAGGATTGCGTCGATCTGGTTTTCATGCGGAGAAATTTCGAAAGCGGGGATATCGATGCCGCGGATCGTGACGGGGCTGTTGTAGGTCACATTTTGCGCGCCGTCGAAATCCAGGTAGATTACCTGGCCTGCGAATTGCCCGCAAGTAATTTGACCTTCGTTCGCATCTAGCAATTCCATACCCGGCAGAATGGGATAGGAGCCGAGAGAAAGCATGCGGCGGTCTTCGAGCGGTTCGCATCGTAAGAGTCGTCGGGCGGGTTTGAAAAGGGCGGGCGTGAAAAAACTTCTATGCATGGTCTCGCTCCTAAGAAAATCTTGAGACGTTCATATACCCGGTCGGTTGCAGTGGTAAGGCCGATATTCGGCATGCATTGATTATGCAGCGGGGCCCCATGACGCGATACCAATTGTAGTAGTTGCGTAAATAGCTCGCTATCCCTAAAATCGAGGTTCTTGCATCGTTACAGTCGGGAGAGAGTATAACAGACAATGATTAAGCGAGAATGCTTGGGGCCGGGCGTCGATCCGGCAAAAATATCTCCCGATGCCGAGGTGTGTGGTGCCAGCTACCTGACGGGCGAAAACACGTTTGTGGGGGCGGGGGCCGTGGTTCGCGATAGTCGCTTGCACGACGCGGTTGTCGATGCGGGAGCCGAGCTGATCGACTCGATCTTGGTCGCGGAGGGCGAGCCTCAGAGCCATCGCTGTGATGCGGCTGGGCGCGTTGTGGTGAGTGGAGCGCGGACGCCGCGTATTGCTTCTGGAGCATGTGCAAGCGGTTGTACGCTTGTGAATGTGGATGTCGGTTGCGGGTCGCGTGTTAGGGACACTTGGGCCCACGATTGCCGAATAGGCAGCGACAATACCATTACCAGTGCCAAGCTGACGCTGGTCAATACGGCAGCGCAAGTTACCGTTGTGGGGCCGACCGAGGTTTCCGAGGCGTTTTTGGGAGACATGGCGACTTTGGACGCACGAGGGTATTTCGAGGGTCTTTTTTCCAACGCGTTTCGGTGCCTGCGATACAATGAGTCGAAGGGACTTCTCGAAGTTACCAACACCATCGAGTTGCCCCACGTGAGCCGCTACGGGGCCGGCACGATCAATTCGACCAATTCCGGCAAGCTTCTGCCACAGGCGGATGGGATTCTGCATGGTTTTGGAGCCTATGCTGGGTTGTGGCACGATCCGCTTTTGAACCACGAGCAGGTCGAGTTGGGGCCGTGCTGTTGGGTCGGGCCTTGGACCAAGGTGGTCGGCCAGTCGCCCGAGCCTCACGAAACGGACGGGGAGTTGGTCAACGACAAGCTGAGCACTTACATGATGCCGTTTTCCATGGCCG
This sequence comes from uncultured Planctomycetaceae bacterium, assembly GCA_964541935.1. Classification (GTDB taxonomy): domain Bacteria; phylum Planctomycetota; class Planctomycetia; order Pirellulales; family Thermoguttaceae; genus JAFGTN01. The sequence goes on from CAZISU010000010.1 coordinate 7,463, forward strand.
GCGTGGGTGGCGATTTAACGCGGGGGCTGGTCATGCCCGGCGAATTGTCCAACGGGCTGGGGCCTAAACAACGTCGTGGAGCCTGGGTTTTTACTTATGCGCCCGATGCCGTGATCAACATGGTGGGCCGCTTGTACTATGCCTTGCAGCCTTCGCGGAAGCATGTGGCCGATACGATCGTTGTGGAAGCTTTGCGGACCGCCGCGGAGATGGTGAAGGCCATGGCGGCGGAGAACAACGTCGATTTGAGCGTGCCTGTGGACGAGCAACGCAAAGGCGGCTGGCCCGGCTGGATTGCTAAAACGAATGCTCTATTGCAGGCACACCTGGAAGGTGAACTGTGGCGATTCGAAGCAGGGCGGCCGGTCGAGTGGCAGCGGGATTCGCAGCGGTGGAGTCATCCTCGCATGGATCGTCTGCTGGCCGTTGCGGTGGATGCTTTGAGCGGACAAGTGAGCGAAGAGGAGATCTTTGGCGGCGATGATGCGGGGCCGCGGCTGAGCGTGGCTGTATCGACGGGCCAGATTGACGGGACGAGCGGGCCTGCGATTATTGACCCCAGCGCCAAGGTTTCGGCAAGTGCCGTGATAGGGCCCGGCTGTCGCATCGGTCCGCAGACGGTCGTCGCCGATGGAGCGATGGTTTGGAACTCCGTTCTAGATGGATGCAAGGTGGAGCGGGGGGCTCGGGTGGAACGATCACTGCTAACGGACACGGAAATTGCGGCTGGCGTTTCGGTTCGCTCTTGTCGGATGAGCGGGTCGAGTGTGGGACAGGACTCGGTGGCCGACGCGGCCGTTGTGCGTGACTCTTGTATCGCTCAGCGAGCGACCATCGGTCCGTTTGCCGATCTCTCTAATGTTACGACCAAGCATGGAGCCATTTTGGGTGGGCCGGTGGCGGATGCCGAAATCGGAAGCTATTTGATGTCGATGCATATTGCCGGCAGCAGTCGCTACCTGCGCGTATTGCCCACGCCCGTCGAGTTGGACGGGCGACGGGTGCTCGTTGCGGCGGTGCCGATGATCGGGGCCGGGGCTTTGATACGCGGCACGGCCCAAGAGCCGGTGGAAATGGAATGCTGTTTTGTGGGGTCGAACACGATCATCGAGGCGGGCACTCGGCTGGGGTTCGGCTGTTTTGTGCTGGGTACGGTCGGTCCACACGTCGATTTGCCTCCCTTCACGATATGTACCGGCGGCGAGCCACAGCGGCATCAGATCGGCGCCGTCTTGAGTTCGCTATCCAGCACGATCATCACGCATTTCATCAACTGGACGTTCCAGGCTGTCGGACCTCAACATGCGGCGGCCGTCGCCGAGATGACACGACAGGCTATCGCACGCGGTATTGACTCGCTTGAGAGCGAGCAGGCAAGGCGAGCCGACGGGAATCTAGCAACCGACCGTTCGACGAACGACGATGCGAGCTTGTCCGAGTATTCCGAGGCACAACTTGCAGCGGGGTTGCAGAAATACCGTGCGGCGTTGCAAAGCGGAGCCTGGGAGATCGCTTGCCGCGACGAACAGCTTTGGTTTTCGTCGCATAAAGGTTGTTGGCAAGAACGAGACGGGTCGGCTTTCTGGAAAAAGAATACGTAGCGAAACTTGTTAGCCCAACTCTTCTCTATTTCCATTTCACTCGGAAGGCTTGAAACGTATTCGAAATATCATGTTCATTCTGTAAGGAACCACGAAAAAACGAAAGTACGAAATCACGAAAGGGATGTCTCAAAAATGGGAACGCTAATTCTCACTAATTCCCGCTAATATTATTTTCGAATCGAAGAAAAAGATTAGTGGGAATTAGTGTTTTGGCATTGATTTTTTCGCGTTTTCGTACTTTCGTGTTTTCGTGATGAAAAGCAGTCATGCCAGCCATTGGGTAATAGCTCATGCTTGTTTATGGTTGCGGCTCGGCCGCGCTAGCCTCTATCCTTGCTGCAATGTCATTCCCCACGTCAGTCGTAGTGGCCGAGCCGCCCAGGTCGGCCGTTTTTGCGGAGCCGGACTCGAGGCTGGACTCGACTGCTTGATCGATCATGTCGGCCGCCTGGCGTTGGCCGAGGAAATCCAGCATCATGGCCGCGCTGCGAATCGCGCCGATGGGGTTGGCCACGTTCTTGCCAGCGATGTCCAGGGCCGAGCCGTGAACCGGTTCGAAAAGCGAGGGGAAGCGTTTTTCGGGGTTGACGTTGGCGCTGGGCGCCAGACCCAGCCCGCCGGTGATCGCGCCGGCCAGATCGCTGAGAATGTCGCCGAATAGATTCGATGCCACGACCACGTCGTATTGCTGAGGACAACGCACGAAGTTCATCGCCAAGGCGTCGACGTGACATTTATCTGCTTCGATGTCGGGATAGTCCTGCTTGACCTCTTCGAGAACGTCGTCCCAGAATACCATGCCGTATTTGAGGGCATTCGATTTTGTCGTCATCGTGAGCCGGCCCCGACGTTGCTGGGCCAGTTTGAATCCGTAGCGCAAGACTCGCTCAATGCCCTTGCGCGAATGCAAAGCCACCTGCACGGCGACGCCGTCCGGGGTTTGGCGTTTGAGGAACCCGCCCACGTCTAAGTACTCACCCTCGGAGTTTTCGCGGAGTACGAGCATGTCGATTTCCTTGGCCTGCCGACCGACCAGCGGAGTCGCGACGCCCGGCATGAGGGTCGCGGGGCGAATGCAGGCGTATTGATCGAACGATTGGCGGATCTCGATGAGGGGTTTTAGGGTGATGTGGTCCGCAAGGTGGTCCGGATCTCCGAGCGCGCCGAGAAAAATGGCGTCGAACCCGCTTAGAACGTCGAGATAGTCGTCCGGCACGACCTTGCCCTCGCGGTCGTAATAACCACATCCCCAGTCGAACTCGCAATACTCCAGCCCGAACCCACATGCTTGACTGACGGCATCGAGCGTTTTAACAGCCTCGGGTACGACTTCCATACCGATCCCGTCGCCCGGATATAGTGCAATTTTGTATATTTTCATCGATTATCCGTGTTCTGCAAAAAAACTACTCTCCCGGTCGGAGTCCTTTGTGCTTGACCTGTCTGGAATCGACGCCCACGAAGCGGAGGAGATTTTCGGAAAAAATATTGGTCCGTGTGATTTCGCCTAATCCGATCTCGTTGTAAATTTTGTTGTCGCGCTCGATCCATTCGCGGGCCCAGTCGGTGTTGTAGTTGTTTACGCAACTGTCGGTTCCGAAGATGACGTTATTTTCTACATCGTATCCAACCGTGAAGAGTTTCACGAGCGCGTCGCGGCGGTAGATTGGTGGAGTGCCGGGTGTTACGTCGATGAACATTTCTACCGATAGGTCTGGTCGATGAGTATAAGCGTTGAGGAACTTTCCGTAGACGGCGATTGTCTCGTCGCACCAAGGCCAGCCGATATGGGCCAACGAGAATCGCAGGCCTTCGACCGCGAGTAGCGATTCGAATAGCAGGGGGCGATTGAATCGGGCGTTGTCGGTCGGGTGCCAGAGGATGCCCGAATGAAACAGGATCGGTTTTTCTGCGGCAGCGATGCGGCGGTAGACGGGCATGGCGCGGGGATCTCCCGGTTCGAAATCCTCGCAAATCACCTTGAACCCCGCCACGCCACGCTCGACGGCCGCTTTAATCTGATCGGCGGCGTCGGCCGCGAGGGGGTCTACCCAGAAGAACGGAAATAAATTCTCGGCCACCTCGGTCACGGCCATCACGTCGTCCAATCGCTGCTGAGATGAGAGTGAGGACCGGCGTGGTTCCACCGAGATGATTATCCCGCCGTCGATGTCGGCCGATTTTAGTCTTTCGAGAAAGGTCGGGATGTCTTTTGAGTCTTCACGAAGATGAATGTGCCCGTCCAGAATCATGGATTTTCTCTATATTAGTTGTAGGCCGGCCTACGGCTAGGCTGCTTTTTTATCTGCTGCCGCTACTTTTTTCTTGCGTCTCGGTCGCGGGTCTTTCCAGCGATTGTGGATCCACCAGTATTGGTTGGGCACCTCGCGGACGAAGCTCTCTAACTGGTTGGTGTACCATTGGGTCAGTTCGGTGACGGTCGAAGGCAATCCGTCGCTGTCGCGCGGGGCTCGTACCGCAGAGGTTCGCACCTCGAACTGCATGGGTTTGTCGAGGCGGCGTGAATAGGAGGCAACGATAGGTGCGTCGTAGTCGAGCGAAAGCAGCGAGATGGCTTTGTGGGCGGATGCGGGTCGGCCGAAAAATTCTACCCAACAGCCTTTGCGTCCGGCATTTTGATCGGCCAGGAAGGTCATTACGCCTTTGTTTTCCAGAACCTCCACGATCTGGTCGAAGCCGCCGTTTTTAGGGATGATGAATTGGCCCGTCTTGCCGCGGAAGCTGTTGAGGAAGCGGTCGAGGTGCGGGTTGTCGAGCGTGCGGGCAACGGTATAGGTGGGAAACCCGAAGAGGCCCAGGACGTAGCCGCCGACCTCGAAGTTGCCTACATGGGCGGTTACCAGAACCGTGGGCCGGTCAGAAAGCAGTTCCCGAACGACAATATCCGAACCGCTGAGACGGATGTGGTTTCGCCAGTTGGTTTCGTGAATTTTACGCGGCGTGTGGGCGACCTCGACAACCAGCAGAAAAAGATGCTCCCACATTTCGCGGGTGATGCGATCGCGCTGAGCCTGGGAGTGATCGGGGAAAGCATGGCGGAGATTCTCGCTAAGAACCTTATTACGGACGTGCAAGACGTCGCCGGCCAGCCACGCCAGCCAGCGGGCAATGGCGTGGCCCGTCTCGACTCGCATTGCCTGTATTACGCAAACGAACACGCGTACCATTACGTAGGCTAGGTAATCGAGGGTGGGTTTAATGATAGTCACGCCGCTCCCTCCCTGGAGCTTAGATGAAAAAGCATGTACTCACCACGCGGATGTGGTGAGTACGAGTATTCCTACTAAGAATCGGCCGACGGGCCAAGGCCGATCCAGGTGGTCTAGCCGCCGACGCCCGTTTTTCTGACTTTGAGTACGGGGTCACTCTTCAGGGGTAGCGAAATGGCTTTTCCGGTCTCGGCCGCTTTGTAGATGGCCAGAATGACCTCGACCGAGCGTCGTCCTTCGTGTCCGTCGATGGCTGGTTTTGCGCCTTTTTTGATGGCCTTGACGACGTCTTGGAACTGGTGCGTGTGTCCGTGGTGCCCGATTGCCGCCGGGTCGGCCGCTCCACCCCCGCCACTGATCTGTCCGGCCATGTACTCGTGGATGGCTTTGTCGCGGGCACGGCTCTTGGCGAAGTCCCATTTGACGAGATCTTCTTCTTCCATCATGGCCGAGCCGGTCGAACCATGGATTTCGATGCGTTTGAGATAGCCGGGATAGATGGCCGTGCTGGCCTCTATTACGCCCAGGGCGCCGTTTTCGAATTGCAAGGTGGCAACTGCATGATCCTCGACGGCGATGCGTTTGTGGGCCAGCAGGGCGATTTGGCCGCGTATTTCGGCTACGGGGCCCATGAGCCAGGTTAGCAGGTCGACGCTGTGGATGGCTTGGTTCATCAATGCTCCGCCGCCGTCGAGTTCCCACGTGCCGCGCCAGGCGCCGCTATCGTAGTATTCCTGCGTGCGATACCACTTCACATAGGCGTCTCCGGCGGTGAGTTGTCCGAAACGGCCTTGGTCGATGGCCTTTTTCATTTCGATGCTGGAATTGTGGAACCGCGAGGGGTAGATGGTGGAAAGCACCACGCCGGCTTTTTCGCACTCGGCAATGATCTTGTCGCAACGTTTGAGTGTTATTTCCAGGGGTTTTTCCACGATAACGTGTTTGCCGGCTCGGGCGGCTGCTACGGCCGGATCCATGTGCGCGCCGCTGGGTGTGCCGATGGTGACGACGTCGACGTCGGGATCAGCTAGCATTGCTTTCAGATCGTGGTAGGCCCGAGCGCCGGTCGATTTGGCCAGACGGTCGGCTGCCGCCGGTACGTTGTCGTAGCAGGCTACGATCTTGGCCCCGCGCGTGTCGTTAATTGCCTTTGAATGGAAACCCGCGATCATGCCACAACCGATTATGCCAAAGCCCAGAGCCATTGGAATTCTCCTTCAGAATTGCAAACTTACAGAAGTAATGGGGCGTGCGACTGGGATTTTACACTAAACGGGGTATTTGCACAGCGGCAGCAACGGCTTTTCCTAAATTTGCAGGTGAATGTCGCTAATGTGTTTATTTTTCCCCGATACTAACCCGAAGCGCAAGCGAAGGGAGTTTGCCTATACTAACCCGAAGCGCAAGCGAGGAGCGAACTAAGGTTAACATCACATCTCCCCTCGCTTGCGCTTCGGGTTAGTATCGGGAAAAAGCACGCAAGAAATAAAAAAGCCCCCGGAAAGGGCTGTGTCCCAGGGGGGCAAAGGACACTACTCGTTTCCGGGAGCGATTGGTCGCCGTCGTGAGAACTGAGTCCTGGCGGTCGACTCACTCTTATAATCGAAGCGTACCGTTAGCATCCATGCCGACGGTATGGCGCTTCGCGGTCCGCAGGCACACCCTCTTCGGGCAGCCCAGGTGCGGACCCATCCACGTGGATTAATCTGTTTTCTGTTCGAGATCCGGGTCGGCCAAGTGTGCCGATCAAGAAGCTCAATCGATGAGGCGGCGAGAATATGGCATTTCCGATTTTGGGTCAAGGTCGGTTTTTTTGATTGGGCCGGATTTTTTATTTTTCCGGTGCCCAAAATTACCGAAATTGCCACATCTGGCGGGCTCAGTAGGAGCTGTGAGACTTGAGGTTACGCCTCACTCTACGCACACTTCAACCAGCGTCAAATCGTCTTCGAGGCGGATCGAGTTTGAGTATTTGAGAATCGCTTCTTCCAGCTCTTCCATGAGGATATCGTTTTGCGGGTAGTTTTGACTTTTGAGAATTGCGATCAGTCCTTCAATTCCGAGCATTTCAGCAGAGGAATTGCCAACCTCGATGGCGCCGTCGCTGAAAAGCAAAAGACGGTCGCTTTTGGTTATGTCGGCGCGAGATAGCTCGTAAGCCGCGTCTTCCATGACGGCAAGCGGCAACCCGCGGCTTTCGAGTAATTGGTGCGTACCGTCGTCATGCATTAGTAGAACTTGGGGGCCGCCCGCTCCAGAGAAACGGAACTCGCCTTTAGCGAGATCGACGATTCCGCAGACCGCCGTGGCGAAAGATTCGTCGGTCTTTACGATCTTGACAAGCTCGTTGTTGAGACGGCCGATAAATTCCACGGGATCGGTCAGCAGCCCGTGGTATCGATCCCATAGCGAACTCAGATGCATCGTGTAAAGGGCGGCGGCGATGCCGTGGCCCATCACATCGGCCAGAATCAAACCGTATCGCTGGTCGTCAAGTTTTTTGATTGCATAGTAATCGCCGCCGACAATATCGTGGGGAATGTAGTGCGTGTTGAATCGCACGCGCGGGTCTTCGGGAAGATCGTTTTGCAGGGCGAGCTGTTGGATGGCCTTTGCTCTTTCGAGGTCATGGATGGCTGCCGAAGCATCGCGAAACGTCTCCACGCCTCCGATGACTTCGCCGGCGTCGTTATGCAGGGGACTGACGCTGACGAACATCGGTATCCTTCGTCCGTCCTTGCCCTGCGCAAACACCAGCAACGCGCCTTTGCTTCCGCTATCGGTCACCATGGAGCGATGCAAAGGGCAATACTCTTCTCCGCAAAGCTTGTGTCCGTCCTTGTCGATATGGCACAACACATTGTCGAAACACTGGATGCCGATGACCTCCTCGGCACGCCAACCGGTAATCCGCTCGGCCGATTTGCTCCAGTGAATTATCTTGCGGTCCATGTCGCATACGTAGACTCCCTCGCTGAGCGAGTCCATGATGGTCTGAATGTCGACTGCTGGGATGTTGTCCATGGTGGGGTTTGGGGTTTCAGGTTTCAGGTTTGATTATTGATCATTGATCATTGGGTTTTGGGCATTCCTCATTCTTTCGTCATTCGAGCTTCCTAATTCGACATTCCCTACCCCTGGCTCTTCGCAAACCGATCTTGCACCGATTCGACGGTGAGTTCTTCATCACGCAAGGCCTCCATGGCTCGCACGGCCGCATCGGCGGCTTGGATGGTTGTTATGCAAGGGATGCGGTTGGCGACGGCCGCGGCGCGGATGCGTCCTTCGTCGGTCCGCGCGCCTTTTCCGCTGGGCGTGTTCATCACGAGTTGGATGTCGCCGTCGACCATGAGGTCCAAGAGGTTGGGGTGGCCTTGCTGGATTTTCTTGACGCGTTCGACTTTCATGCCGGCCTGTTCGAGGAGCTTTGCTGTGCCGCGGGTGGCGATTAATTGGTATCCGAGTTTTTCCAGTCGCGCGGCCAGGCCGACGATGTAGCGTTTTTCGCGATCGGCCACGCTGAGGAAGATTTTCCCCTCGGGCGGAAGTATGCTACCGGCGGCCATCTGAGTCTTCGCGAAGGCCATAGAGAAGCGTTCGCTTACGCCCATGACCTCGCCGGTGGATTTCATCTCGGGTCCGAGAACGACGTCGACGCCGGCGAACTTGGCGAAGGGGAAGACGGCCTCTTTGACGGAGACGTGCGCCGGGATGGGGTCGCGGTCGTAGCCCTGTTCGGCGAGTGAAACGCCGGCCATGACCTTGGCCGCCACTTTGGCCAGTGGCATGTTGGTGGCCTTTGAGACGAACGGCGCGGTGCGGCTGGCGCGGGGGTTGACCTCGAGCACGTATACGCTGGGGCGGCCCGATTCGCGTTTGACGGCGAACTGTACGTTCATCAGGCCGATGACGTTCAGCTCGCGGGCCATGGCACAGGTAGCCTCGCGGATTTCGGCGACCACGGGGCCGGCCAGACTGTAGGGCGGAATTGCACAGGCCGAATCGCCCGAGTGTACGCCGGCCTCTTCGATATGTTCCATCACGCCGGCCACGATGACTTGTTCGCCGTCGGCTATGGCGTCGACGTCGACCTCAGTTGCGTCTTCGAGGAAACTGTCGATCAGCACCGGCTGGCCTTGGGCCACGACAAAGGCCGCGGCTACGAAATGTTCGAGTTGCTGGGCGTCGTAGCAGATTTCCATGGCACGGCCGCCGAGCACGAAACTGGGCCGCACGAGCACGGGATAGCCGATCTTCTCGGCTTCGATGCGGGCCTCGTGCATGTTGCGGGCGATGCCGTTGGGCGGCTGTTTTAGATTCAAGCGATTCAAAAGATCCTTGAATCGCTCGCGGTCCTCGGCTTCCTCAATGGTATCGACGCTGGTGCCGATGATCGGCATACCTGCATTCTGCAAAGCGCGGGCCAGGTTCAACGGGGTTTGTCCGCCGAACTGGACGATGATGCCGTCGGGATTCATGCGCTCGCAAATGTTCAAAACGTCTTCGATTGTAAGCGGCTCGAAGAAGAGGTAGTCGCTCGTATCGTAGTCGGTACTGACGGTTTCGGGGTTGCAGTTGACCATGATCGACTCGATGCCCAGTTCACGCAGCGCGAAGCTGGCGTGGCAGCAGCAATAGTCGAACTCGATGCCTTGCCCGATGCGGTTGGGCCCGCCGCCGAGGATCATGATGCGACGCTTTTCGGGATCTTTGGGTGGCGTTTCGTCTTCGTCTTCGTAAGTCGAATAGTAGTAGGGCGTGTAGGCCTCGAATTCGGCCGCGCAGGTATCGACGCACTTGAACGTGGCCACGATGCCGCGACGGATGCGTTCGGCGCGGACGTCCATTTCGGCTATATGCCAAATGGCCGACAACTGGCGGTCGGAGTAGCCCTGCTGCTTGGCCTTTTTGAACAACGCGTCTGGAACATCGCCCATGTCGTCGTATCCGCAAAGCTCGTCTTCCATTTCGACGAGTTCGACAAGCTGGTCGACGAACCAGGGGTCGATGCCGGTAGTCTCGTAGATTTCCTCGATAGTCATGCCCATTTTAATAGCGTAGCGAAGATACCAGACGCGATCGGCGCCGGGGTTGGCCAACTTGGTGAGCACCTCGTCCTTGCTGGGTTGCAGTTCGGTGCCCCAAAGATCCTTGCTGCCGTCGCAGCCGAAACCGAAACGCCCGACCTCCAGCCCGCGCAGCGCTTTTTGGAACGATTCCTTGAAGGTGCGGCCGATGGCCATGGTCTCGCCCACGCTCTTCATCTGCGTGGTCAGAATCGCATTGGCCTCGGGGAATTTTTCGAAGGTGAAACGCGGGATCTTGGTGACCACGTAGTCGATGGTGGGCTCGAAACAGGCCTTGGTCTGGCGGGTGATGTCGTTGGACAATTCGTGCAGGCGATAGCCCACGGCCAGCTTGGCGGCGATTTTGGCGATGGGGAAACCGGTGGCCTTGGAGGCCAAGGCGCTGGAACGGCTCACGCGGGGGTTCATCTCGATCACTACCATGCGGCCCGTGTCGGGATGGATGGCGAATTGGATATTCGAACCGCCCGTTTCGACGCCGATCTCGCGGATGACGGCCAGCGAAGCGTCGCGCATGCGCTGATACTCTTTGTCGGTCAACGTTTGCGCGGGTGCCACGGTAATCGAATCGCCCGTGTGAACGCCCATCGCGTCGACGTTTTCGATCGAACAGATGATCACGCAGTTGTCGTCGACGTCGCGCATGACCTCCATTTCGTATTCTTTCCAGCCGTGGATGGATTCTTCTAGAAGAACCTCGTGGACGGGAGAGGCGTTGAGGCCATTGTTTATGAGTTCTTCGAATTCGTCGCGGTTGTAGGCCACGCTGGATCCGCTGCCGCCGAGCGTGAAGCTGGGACGGACGACGCAGGGCAGGCCGATGTCTTTGAGGACTTTGTGGGCCTCGGCGATGGACTTGATGGTTTCGCCACGACAAAGGTCTAGGCC
>CAZISU010000011.1:0-18040 GCA_964541935.1 uncultured Planctomycetaceae bacterium
GTTTTCATGGCCTCGAAGCTCGGATTGCCCTTGGTTCTGATGGGCTTCGGATACGACCGGCCCTGGCGTCTGAATAGTTGGGACCGTTTTGCCTTTCCCCGCCCCTTCTCGCGGTCAAGGGCCGTCATTAGCCCCGACATCCACGTCCCACCCAATCTCGACCGCAAGGGAATCGAGCACTACCGCATGCGCATCGAACAGCTTCTCAATCGGCTCTCCGACGAGGCCGAAGCCTGGGCGACTTCGGGCACGCGCAAAGTATGCGAACAAAGGCTCAAATCGCAAGCGGCCCCGCTGCGGCGGCCTACATAATCACTTCATCCGCCGGATCGAACTTGGGAAGCACGAAGATCAAAACGGTCATCCGCCCCACAGCCCTATGCACGGTGCCCGGCGGAATGACCACGCACATGCCGGGGCGTATAGGCACGAGATCGTCGTTGAGCTGCATTTTCGCGTCGTCGTCGCACTTGATGATATAGTACGTCTCGGTCAGCCGCCGGTGGTAATGCGGCTTGGCCGTGCTGCTGATCTGCGTGCGGTGGATGGTGGCCGGATAGTCGGCCACGTCGGCCATCGCCCGCCGCGCCATACCACAAGGGCAAGGCACGGCGTCGATCTCATCAAAATCGATCAGATAGTAAGCTTTATCGCTCATAATCTCGTAGGGTGCGTCCGCGACGCAGCAAAAGTTCTTCTCTAGGCACCAAACTTAGCCAACCGCCCGGCATGCGCCAAAGCCATGGGCATCAGGTGTATTGCGTCGAAATGGCCGAAACCGCCCTTGAGGGCCTCGTTTTCGCCGAACTTCTGACAGGGGTCGCAGCGGCAGTCCTTGGCCGACATCAGCACGGGCACGGGGTGCCAACTGTGTGCGGCCAACACGGCTGGCGTGCTATGGTCGCCGGTCACGACCAGCACGTCTGGCCCCAGCTTGGTCACGGCAGGCACGATCTTGTCGAACTCTTCGATCATCTTCACCTTGGCTTCGAAATCGCCGTCCTCGCCGCGGCTGTCGGTATATTTGAAGTGTACGAAGAAAAAATCGTAATCGTCCCAGACGTCGGCCAAAACCTCGACCTCTTCTTCGATCGTGCTGGCGTTGCCGACAATGTCCATGCCCACGAGTTGGGCCAGGCCCTTGTACATGGGGTACGAGGCAATCGCGGCCGACTTCAGGCCGTAGACGTCTTCGTAGCTGGGAATGTGCGGCAGGCCGGAAAAACCACGCATGGTCAGCCCGTTGGCCTTGGGCTCGTCGGCCAGCAGCTTGGTCGCCTGGGCCACGAACTCGGCGGCTATTTGGGCAGTCTTTTTGCTCGGTTCATCTTGTGCTACCGGGGCCAGCGGCGTAACGCCCGTCTCTTGCGGGTCGGTGTCGAGAACTTTGTCGCCCAACCCTTCAGCGCGGAAGACGACCACAAAGCGGTGCTCCTTGACCGGCTCGACGAAGATCTCCACGCCGGGGATGGAAACTGCGCGGAGTTTTACCGCCAGCGGCGCCGACTCTTCGGTGGGAATCCGTCCGGCGCGGCGGTCGGTGATCTTGCCGTCGGCGTCGAGCGTGCAGAAGTTGCAGCGAATGGCCACGTCGTTGGGCCCCACCTTGAAGCCAATGCCTGTGGCCTCGAGCACGCCACGCCCGATCATATACTTCAGCGGATCGTAGCCGAACACGCCCAAGTGCCCCGGCCCCGATCCCGGCGTGATCCCACGGCCCACCGGATACATGCTTCCCGAGGTGCCGTTCTTGGCCAGTTCGTCCAGATTTGGCGTATCGGCCGCCTCTAACTCCGTCGGCCCGCCCGGCATCTTAGCCAGCCCCCCCAGCCCATCGGCCACGAGGAACACGATCTTCGAAGCGTGCTTGGTGTGAAGCATTTTTGTGAGGTCATGGGTATCCATATTCAATTCCTTATGTAAGAGCCGTTGTTTTTTTGCGAATTCACTTTCCTACCACAATATGGCAGGAAAACAAGGTCCCCTCTGGCGGATTACCCGAAAACGGAATAAAATGAGGGGCTTCATGTTTAAGGATAGGTTGTACATCGCCTGAATCATCAGGCCTGAATCACCAGAGTGCAGTGGAGGCCGTAATGGCTAGTGATCTTTTTTCGGTTAAAGACCAGATCGTCGTAGTTTCCGGAGCCAGCCGGGGGATAGGACGAGCAATTGCTCAGGCGTTTGTCGACGCTGGAGCCACTGTGGTGATTACCGGCCGCGTTGCGGAAACCGTGAAGAAAACCGCCCAGGAGATGACTCGCGGCGATGGGCAGGCCGTGGCGAAAACTTGCGACGTGTCCGACCTCAAAGCAATCGGCCCCTTTGTCGAAGAGGTCATCGCCGAGCACGGTCGCATCGACACGCTGGTCAACTGTGCCGGGGTCAACAATCGCAAAAAGATCGAGGACTACTCCCTAGAGGAATACGACTTCATCACCAACATCAATATCAAGGGCGCGTTCGTCATGTCCCAGGCGGTCGGTCGGCACATGATCGAGGCCGGCTCGGGATCGATCATCAATATCGATTCGATCAACAGCCACACGCCGCTGAAGCACGTGGGCCCATACGCCATGAGCAAGGCCGCCATGAAGCAGATGACCAAGGTCATGGCCATGGAATGGGGGCCGCACAACGTGCGCGTTAACGGCATCGGTCCCGGCTTCACTCAAACCGAACTGGCCAGCACGCTTTGGGACGATGAAAAAATGGCCCAGTGGCGAAACGAAAATATTCCCATGGGCCGCGTGGCCGACCCCGAAGACATGGCCGGCACGGTTGTTTATCTGGCATCCAAAGCCGCCAAGTATGTGACCGGCCAGACCATCTACATCGACGGCGGCACTCTCTCGGGCTTGTTCTGGCCTATTCCTGACTAATCACACGACACGTCCGCGACGCTCCACCGATAAGGATGCGCGTTTAATGTCAATTTCATCGGTGGCTACAGAACGTTCCAGCGGCGGCAAGTGGAAGTGGTGCATATGCGGCATCCTCTTCATGGCCACCGTGCTGTGCTATCTCGACCGTCAAACGCTGGCCGTTTTAGCGCCGCAAATCAAAGCCGAATTCCAGCTTAACAACCAGCAGTGGGGCGAAATGCTGGCCGCCTTCCGCGGCACATACGCCTTGATCCACATCCCGGCCGGCTGGCTGGTCGACCGTTTTTCCGTGCGCTACATGTACGCTTTCGCGGTGGGGCTATGGTCGATTGCCGGTGCTGCTGCGGCCTTCTGCCAAAAGCCGACCGGCTTGATCTGGAGCCGTCGCGTGCTGGGCATCGGCGAGGCCTTCAACTGGCCGGCTGCTCTACGTGTCACGGCCAATATCCTCCCGCCTGAAGATCGTGGTCTCGCCAACGGGATCTTCACCAGCGGGGCCGCGGTCGGTGCGATCCTTGCGCCGATCCTCATTATCCCCATTGCTCAATACACCTCTTGGCGCGCGGCCTTCTTCATCGTCGGCTTGTTAGGCGCCGCTTGGATAGCCATCTGGTTATTGGCAACGCGAAACGCTCCAATTCTCTCCACAGGCATTGCCAGCGCGGACGCCCTCACGGCCAATGTCCAAAGCAAACCGCCCCTCCATCGCCGCTTGATTACCATTTTCAAAAATCCCGCTTTCTGGCTGCTGATGGTCGTGGCCGGAACGCTCAACCCCTGTGCCTACTTCATCGCCGATTGGATCCCGCTGTACATGCACGACCAGCGCGGCTTCGGCCTCTTGACGGCAGCTTTTGTGGCCACGCCCATGTTCCTGGCCCAAGACGTGGGTGCCATCAGCGGCGGGGCCATCGTGAAAATCCTCACCGCCCGTGGCTGGTCGCTACGCCTGGCGCGTGGGACTACGATTTCCATCGGCGTAGGCCTCGTGCTCTCTGCCTCCGCGGCCGGCTACGTACAAAACTCCTACGTCTGCATCGGCCTGCTGATTGCCGCCGCCTGTGGAATCGCGCTGGTTACAACAAACTACCTCGCAGCCGCGCAGGAAGTCTCGTTTTCGAACGTGGGCTTGGTCGCAGGCATCCTCGGTGCGTTTGGAAACCTCGTGGCCTGGTATCTCAACCCGTGCATCGGGCGGCATGTCGACGAAACCGGAAACTACCACCTCATTTTCGTCATACTGGCCCTGCTGGCCCTGACCGGATTGCTGGCCATGTTCGCTTTCGACCTGCTCGGTAGTCGCCGCAAAAAAGCCGCTCGCAACAATCAATCAGCGGCTGCCGAAGAGTGAACCCTGGCAATCAGGCTCCAGACGTCTTTTCATCTTTCGCATCGTCCGCCTTTTGCCCATCGGTCTCGGGCCCGTCTGTTTCGGCCTTATAAGCATGCCAAACCAACAATATGGCTCCGCAAACCAGCAGGCTGTCGGCGATGTTGAAATTCGGCCAATCCCAACTGCCGAAGCGGACCAGGATCCAATCTCGCACCGCATAGACCGGATCGTCGATTGCGTGCCGCGGCGTGGCAAACTTCCATTGCAAACCCGGCATGCCCAGACGATCGTATAGATTGCCGAGGATGCCGCCGCTGACGCAGGCCAGAGCTACAGTGAGAAAGCGATCGCGGGCGGCAGCAAAGGGAAATAGCCACACCACAATAGCCGCCAATGCAAAGAGTGATAGAATGGCAAAAAACCAGACCTTGCCCTGGCCCATGCCGAACAGCGCGCCTTCGTTCAAGCTGGTTTGCAAACCGAAGAAGTTCCCCCAAAGCCACCACGTGGCGCCCCCGGGAGAACCGAGTTTTGCGAAGATCCAACTCTTGGTAGCCAAATCTGATAGGCAACCAAGAGCGGCTATGGCAAAGAAAACTATATACCGATTAAGGGGAACCGCCCTCATGGCAAGTTCCTTTAATGTTACTAGCTTAGTTGACTGTGACGCAAGGTTAGCCCTGCTCAAGATCCGAAGCGCACTTAATACACAGCGTTGCATAAGGAATGGCATTCAGCCGCGCCTTGGGAATGCGAACGCCGCATTCTTCACACTGTCCGTAAGTGCCGTCCTCGAGCCTCTCGAGCGAGACTTCGATGCGGCCGAGCATGTCCTCGTCGCTTTCCATCAGGCTCAAAGTGAATTCTTGCTCGAAATTATCGCTGCCGATGTCCGCCATGTGGATAGGCATGCTAGACAAATCGCCATTAGCATCGCTACGACTCTTTTTCAAAGCCGCATCTGCCATGGTGTTGACATCGCCACGTAGCCGAGCCCTCAGGCTGAGCAGCCGTTCCCTGTAAACCTTGAAATCCGCCTTTTTCATCTAATAATCTCCGGGTGCCCGTGTCTTGACGACCTCTTCCCGTTAACCTCACCCTCACCTAGAGGTTGAGAGACTCTTTATCATAAACGGGCCCATCGACTCTGTCAAACGTTTGAACAAAAAGGAAACATTCTAGGTAAAAGTCTCAAAAGTTTAAAATAATCTCGCCACGGCATGAAAGATGCCACTTTTCGGGCAAGATTTCTTGGCCAAAATCCTTCCGGGCAGCCTTCCTTAATGCGTAAGCCTCATGATACCAATGCTTTAGTAGCCTCCCCGATAATTTTCTAAAAGTTCTCCCTGAAAAAACAACAAGGCATGTCGCGGGCGTTTTTGTACAAGTCACAACGCCGATACCGTGGTTTTTTAGCGTCCAGCGTTCATGGAAAACTCCGCCCCATTACTGTATCCTAGAGCGTAACCCGCAAACGCTCTCACCCTAATCCCTCCCTAAAAAACCTGGAACACGCCCATGAGATTTGCACTTCTTCTGCCCATATTGGCCCTCTGCGTTGCCCCCATCTTCGCAGGCGCCCCAGAGCTGATCGTCGACATCGATTTCAATGACGAAATCTACATTCGCCCCCAGCCCATGACCGAGGCCCAAGTCGTCGAACTCGTCGAGAAACTTCACGACGGCGGCACCGATACGCTGCTGGTGCGGATGGGCTACCTCGGCTATTTTCCCTATCGCACCAAGCTCAGTTATCCCATCGGTTTCGACGCGGAACACGCTCGCAAGCATCCGTACAAGCGAAACCTCGATCCCAAAAAACTCGAAGAGTTCATCGTAAAATTCCAAGCGGTCCACGAGCGTTACCGCAAGGTTATGGAGATGTATAACCCGCCCGAGGTCTTCATCCGCGAGGGGCACAAACGCGGCATGAAGGTGGTCATCTGGATCGATATCTTCGACGACCTCTACAGCGGTTACCGCTCTAAGTTCATCGACGAGAATCCACACTGCCAGTGGACCGCACGCGACGGCAAAACATACTTCAAGGGCCTCATCAGTTACGCTTGGCCAGAGTCTCGCGCCTTTCGCATGGCGCAGGTCAAAGAACTGCTCGATCTGGGCGCCGACGGCATCCACTGCTCGACCAGCGCCCATTGCCGCCATCTCCCCAACGTCCAGCAAGACGACTTCTACGGCTTCGAACAGCCTGTCGTCGACGAGTTCAAAAAACTCCACGGCGTCGACATCCGCACGGCCAAGGATTTCGATAAAGAAGCCTGGCACAAGGTCAAAGGCCGCTTCATGAACCAACTCTACCGCGAGCTGGCCGCCGAGTGCCACCGCCGCGACAAAGAGTTTTGGGTCAGTCTGCAACTCGGCCAGCACACCCACATGGCGGCCGACCCGTATTTCGGCACCAACGTCGTGGCCCGTTACAGCAACCTTTGGAAAGAGCTGGTCGACGAGAAGATCGCCGACGCGTTTATCGTAGGCGACTACGAACTCTGTTCCGACCCGAAATTATCCTATTGGAAGGCCAAGAAACTCGTCCCGCCGCCCCAGGGCGACCTCTTCGCCTGGGCGGCCAAACAGTATCAGCCCTACTGCCGTGGCAAGACCAAGCTTTACCTCTTCAGCGAATGGCTACCCGGCTCGAAACAAGCCCTCGAACACCGCATGGCCGCCTGGGCTAAGCGCGTTATCGACAACGGCTTCGACGGCATCGACGTACACGAAGCCATGAACTTCGGCGTGGAAGACGGCCAAATCATCCTCAAACGCCTCCGCGACCGCCTAGACGGCAAACAAGTCGGGCCCTTGAAATAAAGCGGTCCATCCATACCTCACTAACCCGAAGCGCAAGCGAGGGGCATGTACTTCAGTGACAACAAAACACCTGTTTGGAAGCCGAGTAGTCGGACTTACAACAGGCCACTATGCCTGCTCGCCCTCGATAGCCCGTAGCTTATAGATCAACGCCCGCCGGCTGATGCCCAGCTTCTTCGCCGCGTGTGTGCGGTTGTTGTTGCACTCTTCCAGGGTGGCTAGGATCGTGGCCCGTTCTACCTGCGAAAGTCGCCCCCGATCCGGGGCGGCCGGCGGCGCGGCGGCGGCCAGGGCGGCGATCTTGGGCGGCAGGTGTTCGGGCAGGATGATGTCGCCGCGGCACAGCAAGCAGGCGCGTTGGATGGCGTTGCGTAGTTCGCGGACGTTGCCGGGCCATGAATGGGTCAAGAGACTTTGCACGGCCTGGGGCGAAAGCCGCGCCGGGGTGCCGGAAAATTCGGCGGCGAAGCGTCGCGCCAGCGGCAGGATATCGTCGCGGCGCTCGCGTAAAGGCGGCACCAGCAACTCGACCACATTGATGCGATAGTACAAATCGTCGCGAAAACGGCCATCAGCGACAGCTTCTTCCAGGTTGCGATTGGTAGCCGCCACCAGCCGCGTATTTACCGCCATAGGCGTCTCGCTACCTACCGGCGTGATCTGGCCCGTTTCCAAGGCCCGTAACAGCTTGGGCTGCAAGTGTACGGGCAACTCGCCGATCTCGTCCAAAAACAACGTGCCCCCGTGCGCCGCGCGGAACAGGCCCTGACGCGATTGGTCGGCCCCGGTGAACGAACCCTTGGTGTGCCCGAAAAGCTCGCTTTCGATCAGCGTCTCGGGCAAGCCCGCACAGTTAGCGGCCACCAGCGGCCCATCTGCGCGTGGGCTCCAGCGGTGAATCAGTTCGGCCACGACCTCCTTGCCCGTGCCGCTTTCCCCGCTCACCAGCACCGGCGCGACGGACGGGGCCACGACCGCCACCGTTTCCACAACGTGTCGCATGGCCGGGCTCTCACACACGAAACCCTCAGGCAGATCGGCCGTCGAGATTTTCGTTTCATCACCGTCACTACCCGATGGTTGACCGTCTCCAACGGCGTCGAAAATAGCCGCCCGCAACTCGTCGAGGTCGACCGGCTTGGCCATATAGTCGTCGGCCCCGCTCTTAACCGCGTCGACGGCTTCACGCAAGTCGGCAAAAGCCGTGATCAGCAGCACCGGCAGGTCGACGGTCGTCTTGCGGATCTCGGCCAGGGTCTCGATCCCGCTAATACCCGGCATGCGCACATCCAAAAGCACCATCGCCGGCCGCCGCTCGTCGATAATCCGCAAGGCCACTTCGCCCGACGTGGCCTCGACCGCCTGAAAACCCAGCGAACGCACGAACCCGCCCAGCAACTCACGCTGCGGCGCCTCGTCGTCGACAATTAAAATAGTGCGTTTTTCAGGCATTTAATAATTAAGTTTTACAGAAGGTAACGAAGAAAACAAAGGGTTTGGAGCTATCTATTGCTAGAACTCAAGCGAAACACGGACCCGCCGTCGGGTCGGGGGTGATACTGGATTGTCCAACCGTGGGCGGCGGCAATGCGCGATACAATCGCCAGCCCCAGGCCGGTGCCGTCTGCTCGGGTGGTAAAATACGGCATGAACAGCGAATCCACATGTTCGGGCGAAACGCCCGGCCCGCGGTCGGAAATATCGATTCGCCAGCTGCCATCTTGACGCGCTTGGCCGGACACTTCAACCGTCTCACCTTCGGGCGAGAAGCAGATGGCGTTTTGCAGCAGGTTAAACAGTGCGGCGCGGAACATTTCGCGGTCGGCTTGTACGGCGATGTCGTCGATTCTCACGTCTAGCTGAACCCGGCGGGCTTCGAGGTCGGGCTGCAATAGCATGGCCAACTCGTCGACCACGGGCGCGGCGCGGACCGTCTCGGGCGATGGTTGGCAGGGCTTGGCATAGGCCAGAAACTGGTTGATCCGCGCGGTGATGCGGTCGCATTCTTCGATAACCGCGCGGGCGTGGGCACGATCTTGTGGCGATTCCAGGCCGGATTGAGACAATTGTTGCGTCCAACCGCGAACCAGCCCCAGAGGGTTGCGGGTTTCGTGAGCCAGCCCGGTGGCTGCCTGGCTCAGCTCGCGGAGGTGACGGGCTTCAAGCTCCAAGACCTCCGTACGGCCGCGTGCTTCAACCAGCCGCACCGTCGACGCCCAAGCCGCGGCCACGCACAACATGACAACGGCACCGCCCACAATCGCCCAGGCGCATTCCCAACGGGCGATGCGACACAAGGCGTCGGACGAGCTGCGGTCTAGGACCAGCGTTGTGGTGAATAGACCATCGGACGGCGAGCGACTTTCGTCCTGGGCATCGTCGAAGAGCCATGTGCGGCCACAGACGATTGCCTGCGGCGGGACGGAGCGTTCAGGCTCGCCGGACTTCTGAAGTCCTTGCCCTTGCCCCGGACCTAGGCCCTTGCCCGGGCCGCCTTGCCCTCGACCTTCGTTGCTCGCCGGTTTGAGATCGGGCAGAATGTCCAGACCGGCGGCCCGATTGTGAATGCAATCGGCGCAAGCGCTGCTTTGCGGGCCGGTTGCCGTTAAACTGAACGGTGCCGTTAAGAGATAGCTGTCCGCAGCCCAACGGTAGCCTTTAAGCGCCCGTTCGTCGGGGATCAGGTTGGCATCGCCGGCCGAGATGATCCGCCGACCTTGGCTGTCGCTAATCGATACGGCCTGAATGTCGTCCGACTCGACCAGTTCGTCCAACACGCCCTGGAGTTGCTCACGAATAAAACGCCCCAGTCGGCAGTGCGAGCGAATGCCGCCGACCAGCGCGTTCATGATCGAATGAGATTGGCGATGCAATATCTCACGCACGAGCCGACTCTGCTGGCGATACTCGCTATATTGCCAGCCGGCAAAGACGAGCCACGCCAAAAACAAAACGATATAGATTATCAGGCGACGCCAGCTTTTCATCGGTTGTTGTCCCGCGAACAGGTGAATACTACTACTATTATCGCACGGTCAACGTTCCAAAAAAAGCTCATCCGTCAAGCAATCGGCATTATTTCTTGGCTTTGGCCGTTTTTGACGCTGGTTTTGCCGGGGCATCGTTGGGTGGGGCATCACCGTCCACGTACTTTCCGAGCTTGCCCAGGTCCACATCACACTTCTTGTCACAGTCCTTTACCGGACAGTTGGCACAGTCCTTCGTACAATCCTTGCTTACGGTGCTGCATGGGCAGCCTTTACAGCCTGCACAGCCTTGGCAACCCGCAGCCGCTTGACAGCCAGCCTTGCCTTTTACCGGACACGCCTTGCAATCGGCACAGCAACTCTTGGCGGAACAGGCACAGCTCTTGCAGCCTTGGCAACCCGCAGCCGCTTGACAGCCGGCCTTGCCTTTTACCGGACACGCCTTGCAACCGGCACAGCAACTCTTGGCGGAACAGGCACAGCTCTTGCAGCCTTGGCAACCCATGCCACGCCCCATGCCTGGTCCCATACCGCGACCCGCCCCGCAACGACCGCCATAGCACTGCCCCGGGCCGCCTTGCCCACGGCCGTAGCCTCGGCCTTGCCAATTGCCTGGACCAGGTCCGCCCGCGCCAGGACCGCGCCCCATACGACCCATGGGCCACTGCTGCGCGGACCACGGCCCGCGGGGACCGCGCCAACCTTGGGCAGCACCATCTGCCCACATCTGCTTGCGGATGGCTTGCAACTTGTCGCTCAGTTTCTCGATCTTAGCCTCGTCGGGTGTGTCGGCCGCGCGTGCTTCGATCAATGCGGCCAGCGTGCGGTGCATCTGGACGCGAAGCTCCACAAAAGTGGGCCCGTCCAAAGTGGACCCGTCGGCCTTTTTGTCGGTCTGCACATCCTCTGCCCACCCGATAGAAGCAGTGGTCAGCAGTACGACAGCGGCCATCAGTAGGGATAATGTTTGTCTCATTGTCTCGTTCTCCAAATCTGTTTTCTCTGGGGGGGATGGTCATACTGTTTGAATCAATTGACCGGCCCCAAAGTTTTCTGGCGCCCTGCAAGTCTTTCACGTCGTCTTTCGGGCAACCGGCACATTCTTACGCGCCGCTGTTGGCTTCGCCTGCGTGCCGTGGCGGGATCCTCGCTCCGGCCGCTTGGCAAAAAAGCCCGAAAAACACCGAGTCAAACGTCTTCAGACGCCGAAAAAAGCCGCTTAACCCGGTCGTGTCGACCATAGATAACAGTCGACACGCAACCATCAAGATGCACGTAGCGTGCCAAAGCGAGAGGTTTACCTTGTGTGATACTCTGCTATTCCAACAAGCGTTTCCCGAAACAAAACGAAGCATCGCCGTGGGCGGAGTAGTTTTTGTCTTCGGGATTGAAGCTGGATAGGCGTGCGTGGGGGCGGATCGACTCGATGTACTGGCCGTCGCCCAGATATATGCCCGTGTGGGAGATCTTGCCGTATCGACCGAGAAAATAGAGCGTATCGCCGGCTTGTAGACCGTCGCGATACCAGCGCGTGGCGGTGAGCGCGCCCAGGTAGACCTGTTGTGAGGCGTCGCGGGCAAAGTTGACCCCTTGGGCTCGGAAGGCCGTTTGCACCAGCCCCGAGCAATCGACGCCCTCGGACGTTTTGCCGCCCCAAACATAATCGGTTCCCAGCAATCGCTGGGCCGCTTCCAGGGCACGTTGCACGCGCGGGACTGGGCCGGGCTGGTGAACGCGGCAGTAGTCGTTCGGTACGGCAATTCGGCCGCCGTCGGGCGTTTCCACCACAACCGACTTGGGCCCATCGGCAACCCATTTCAACCTCGCGCCGATGGGCAACAATACTTGGCCCTGGCGATAGTCGCGCTGGATGAACACCTGCGGCCCGCTCTGGTATCGCTTGAACTCGGCGGCATCGACGCGGAGGATATTGCGGCCGTCGATATAGGACACGTAGCCCTCGTCGCTGTGGCAAAGGAAGTATCCATGCGCACACGGTTTGAGCAGATAGACGGCCGAGCCCAGCAGGCAATCGGTCTGCGTCCCTGGCGAACCGCCTTTATTGTCGGCCGCCGCTCTGGCGAACGTGAAAGAATGGGGAACAGCTATGAATCCGAAAGACTTTTTGGCCAAATCCTTCGATGGCAACACCTCGATACGGTCGTCGATGTCGTCGAAGCCCAGGTAGCCCAACACAGCGAGCAAGGTTTTATGTTGCTCGACATAGCCCACGTACCCGCTAAGCTCAATCGAGCCATCGGCGTCGCGGCGGGCGTGAATATCGACGGGGAACAACCGCGCGTCGTTGATAAGTTCCCGTTTGAAGAACTCGATATATACGTCGAGCCGCTTTGGGTTGCCGCGTAACTCCGGCTCGATTTTGGCGATAATCCGCTCGATATGTAGCTGCTGGGCAGATTTAGCCGCCCTCTTGGAGGCGTCTTGTGCTGCGGCTGGTACGGGCAGGATTATAGAGAGAACGAACGCGCCCAATAATGCTGTCACGGCCAAGCGGTGGGATAACGGCACTCTCAACATCTGCTTCTCCACGAGGGTCGATGTGTGATCCGAGAGGACCGATGGTTGTTGAGAGGCTCGTGGGTTCATCCGGAATACGCGGCCTTTTCCAAACGAAAGAAGTACGTGTTTCTCTTCTCTATTCGCAGATTACACGTCATCCAGTGGCACGTTACCTCTCCGGAAACAGAGAAGAGGACCCCGTACTTCCTTGCGTGGGCTGATGCGCACGCAAGTTCCGGACGAACCTTTTTTAAGGTTTCGCGGCAGGTTTTGCAGCAGGCTTAGCAGCGGGCGGAGCAGCAGGCTTAGCAGCGGGCGGAGCAGCAGATTTTGCAGCGGGTTTTGCAGCGGCCGCTCTGTTCCTCAACTGTTCGAGCATCGCCGGCGGGAGGCCACCCATCGATGGCAGCCCGGCGGGCGGGTGGCCCATGGGCAGTTGGCCCGCGGCCGGACCTTTCGGCTCAGCCGGTTTCTCTTTGACGATGATGTCGTTGCGGCCGAGGTGGATTTTTTCATAGACGCTGTTGGGAATCACGTAGTACCAGTCGGCGAAGCGGGAGTTGAGTTCGGTGACCTTCTCCTTGGCCTTGGCGACCTGCTCTTCGTACTCGTCGAGCTTGCGTTGGTTTTCCTTCTCGATCCGCTCGCGCTCGGCCTTGAGTTTTTCGGCATCGGCCTTGGTGTCGGCGGGTTTTTTGGCTTCCTCAGCAACGCCGCTGGAAACCTCGACCTCGCCCGGCTTGTCCTTAGCGTCGGCCTTCACTTCCGTCTTCTTTTCGGCGCTAGCTTTATCCTTGGTGGCCTTATCCTTGTCGTCCGCTTTCGCGTCGGCAACTTTGGCATCGGCCGGCTTCTCAACTGGCTTTTTCGGCTCTTCCTTGGGCAGTTCTTCCAGTTTCGGCTTGGGGAGGGCCGTATGGTTGAATTCGGCCATGACGAAGATATAGCGGTTTACGCCGCCAGCTTTCTTGTCGTCGGCTTTGTTTTCTTCGGTATCGCTATCGGCACGACGCGACTCGGAGATGTTTCCGAACCGCAAAACGTACTCGACGCCGTCTTTCATCAGGCAGCGGAACTCGCCCTCGTTCGAATAGATGCCCGCCTTGCCCTTGACGTTGGCCAGGTAGAATCCACGCGACATGAGCGACTCGACGGCCTCGGGATTGGAGAGAAATTCCTTGTTTTCCTTGAGGCTCGTGGCCAATCCGGCCGGTTTGCGTGCCACGTCGACGATTTTTAAATCATCGAGCGCGGCCTTCATCTCGTCGAGCTTTTTGGCGTCGAGTTGCATGCCGGCGGGCATTTGGTCGGCCACCCATTTGCCCTTGGTGAACTTACGATCGGCGGCCAACTTCCACTTGTCTTTTTCGGCCGCATCGTCGTAGTCCAGCCAGATCTCGCCGCGTTGCACGACCGTGCCCTGGGATTCGTCGACCGAGTAATCCTGGATATCCATCTGGCGGATTTCCCAGGGGCTGAGCTTCAAGAGGTCGGGCTTGATCCAATCGGCGAACTTCGTGCTGAGTTTGTTGGTATCGACTTTGACTTGATAGATGGGGTCCTGGCCGACGCGGCGTACGAAACGCAACTGGGGCTGCTCTTCGTCGCGTTTGCCGATCACCAGAGCCAAAAGCACTTTGTCATCCTTGTCCTTCATGGTCACACGCGTGCCCACGCCGGTGCTGCCGGGCTTGAGATCCTTGTCGGCCGGGTCGACCACGCCATATTCCTGCTGATCGCCAAGATTCTCGCTGGTCAGATCCAGGATCTTCAGTTGCATCACACTGGTGGCCGCTTCGGCCAGTTGGTCCTGGGCGTCGGCCGGATAGTCGTCGTGTGAAGGAATCGACCAGATGCCGTCGACCTGCGCGACCTTGAACGTCTTGGCGTCGCCGGTGGCTTCGTCGTATTTGACGATCTCCATCGACGTGGCGGCCAAGGGCTTGTCGAACTCGGGGAAGAGTTCCTCGCCCACGGCACTGCTGCCGGTTGACG
This sequence comes from uncultured Planctomycetaceae bacterium, assembly GCA_964541935.1. GTDB lineage: Bacteria > Planctomycetota > Planctomycetia > Pirellulales > Thermoguttaceae > JAFGTN01. Next base: position 14,550 of record CAZISU010000011.1, read on the forward strand.
TGTCGACTGTCGGTCGGGTTGCCCAAACTGTAGCCACAACGACCACGGCAACGACCATGAAAATGACGGTTTTGATACTTTCGTTCATCTTGTTTATCCTCTTATGTTAACGCAACCGGGTTTGCGAAACGCCTTCGCGTTCCCTGGCCCGTCGGATGAAGAACACGAAGCAGGCCAATATCAACGGCGGGATCGGCGGCAGCAGCACGGCCCACATACGGTAGCTATTCTGCACTTCCTCGATCTCGTTACTGAGTTGCGTATCGACCCGCAGGATCTTCTTATCCCGTTTTTGTTCCATTTGTTCAATTTTGGCATCCATGCGTTTCTGGCCGTCGCGCTGCACGATGCCCACGCGGCGGACGATCTCCTGGATGTCCACGTGCTTGTCGTTCATTTCTTTTTGCAGTTTTTGGATTGCGTCCGTGAGACCTTTCTCGACATCCGTGCGAGCCTGCTTGAATTCCTCGCGTTCGTCTTCGACGGCTTTGGTCGACGCCTCGCGGGCGGCTTCGGTTCGTTCTTGGATCTGCGTAAGTGTGCGATGCACGCGACGCCGTTTGCGAATCTCCAGGAAGTCGGAGTTGCCGGCCAGTTCGTCCAGCACGTTGAGCACGAAGGTCACATTGTCGAACTCGAAGTTGATCCCCATCTCGGGCATGTTGCCCTTCGCGCGGATCTCGAAGAAGGCCGGCGAGAGCATGTCGACGTCGGCCGCCAAGACCACGTTGATTGTGCTTTTGACCGTCTTTGCTTCTTTTGGCTCCTCGCCTTCTGCGGGCGTCTCTTGTGCGGCCGTCGTTTCGATCTCGCCGCGTATCCGCGCGGCCAGAACGTACGTTTCGTTGGTCGGGCGGCGGATACCCTGGCGGATCATCTGCAAGGGGATCGTGCCGGTGGCCTTGTCGGCCGTCACGGCCAGGGGCGTTATTTTAAGCACTTTCTCGGAGCCAATCTTGCTAATCGAGCCGGGGAAGGGGAACAGCACCTGCTGCAATCCCGAACTGACTGGCTCCTCGACGTTGAAGGGCTCGTCCACTCCGGCGCCCTTGTCGACGAAAACGAATTCGTCGGGGAACTGGTCGAATTTGGGGTAGGGGTTGTACTTCTGCCAGATGACCGTATCGGGCGAGAAATTCACGCCCAACAGACTCCACAGCTTCTTGATGTCGCCCTTGGGCGGGCTTTGCTGCTGGCGGCCCATCATCGCGGCCATGCGGTTGTTCGACTGCCGCGGCGCACTGGTGGCGGGCACTCCGCCCGTCAGCATCGGAGCCGGATCCTCGAAAATGGCCGTGGGTAAGCCGGCCTTGATGGCCGCGATGAAATTGTCCATCTCGGGCGGGCCCAGCGACGAGGGCTGCACGGCCAGCAAAACGTCTATTTTCTTCGCGTCTATGGGCTGTTTGGGATCGATGCGGACGACTTCGTATTGTTTCTCCAACTCGTCGATAATCGGCCAGTTGCGGCCCGGCTGCATCGACTGCATGTTGAATTGGCCATAAAGCTGTGCGTCGGTAGTCAAAACGCCCACCGTCTTGCGCTTCTGTTGGGCTACCGTGCAAATCGAGCGTATCAGTTCGTATTCGATGGGCGTACCGCGGTCGAAGAAGGGGATCGTCACCGGGCTCAGCCCGCAACGGAAGGCCACGCCCATGTAAATGAAATCGTCGGCGAACGCGCCGCGTTCTTCGGTGGTGACTTTCCTAGCCGTGATGCGGAAACGCTCGTCGGCCAGGGTGGCCTCTTCGCCGAAACGCTTGGTTTCGTGTATCACTAAGTCGATCTTCGTGCCGCCTACGGCTTGCATCTCCTTGAGCGTGTTGAGCAGATTCAGCCGCGTCTGTACATATGACTCGGGCACATCGGGGCTGATAAAGGCATCGATCCGCACCGGCCGCTTTTTGGTATCCAGCTTGTCGAGCAAATCTACCGTGTGCGGCGAAAGCGAGGTCAGTTGTTCGGAGGTCATGTCGTAATGCAGCCCGACCTGTTGGCTGGCGGTGAACAATCCCAGCATGATAACACCCAACGACACCACGCGGATAAAGTAATGCATCCCCGTGGTGAACGCGTTGCTGCTGTTGGACCAATGGCGGCGGCCCATGAGGATCATGCTCAGGTAAAGCATGACCACCGCAATTGCGACAAAGTAGACGACACCCGAAAAGGTGGGCACTCCGCGGGCGAAGTCGCTAAGTTGTTGTTGCAGGCTCCAGGGTCTGGTTGTGAGCGAAAACGTCAGATTCGGCAACACGCTGCCGGCGCTGTCGAAACCGAAGAGATCGAGCCAATCGAAGAGATTAAATCGCGTCTTGTTGATGTAGTAGGCGAAAATCAGCGGCAGGTTGAACAATGCGCCGAATACGTAGGCCACCGTCAGGTTCGACGTCAGGAACGAGGCCACCATGCCGATGGACAGCATGGCCAACCCCACCAGCCAGTAGCCCATGTAGGTACTCGTAAACAGGCCCACGTCCGGATTGCCCAGCGTGCGAAGCACGATCAGGCTGGCGGCGAACGAAAACAGCAAGGAAACCGTGTAAATCGCCAAGGCTGCCAAATACTTGCCCACGACGATGTCCAGATCGGTGCTGGGCACTGTCAAAAGCAGTTCGTCGGTGCCTTCGCGACGCTCCTCGGCCCAAACGCTCATCGTGATCGCCGGAATAAAAACCAGCATGATCCAGGGGAATACGTTGTTGAGCTGGTCGAGGTTGGCCAGGTTCGAAATGAAGAATTCATCCGGCCAAAATGCGCGCCATGAGCTTAGCAACACGAACAGGCAAATGAAAACATAGCCCGTCGGGTTGGTAAAATAGCTGATAAAGTTTCGTGTGAAAACCGCGCGTAACACGTTCGAATTCATAGTCTATACCGAAATCGTGCTGAATTTTTTTGTTTCTAATATGAAATCCGGCGTGTAAGCCGGAATACAATTTTCCCTGTTAGCCCAGCCGCTGTTAGCCCAGCCGCTTGCGGCGGTTTGGCAAGCCCTGCCCTCTACCCGGCTGTCAACTCCTGGAACCACTGATCCAAAGGCTTATCCTTGCCTAATTCGCTCACCGGCCCGTCGTGGACCAAGCGGCCTTCGTTGATGAAGATCAAACGGTCGGCCATGGCCTCGACTTCCTGTAGGATATGGGTGGAAAGCAGGATCGTCTTGTCGCGGCCCAGGCGGCGGATCGTCTCGCGGACCTCGTGGATCTGGTTGGGATCCAGCCCGGCGGTGGGCTCGTCCATGATCAGTACCTCGGGTTCGTGCAGCAAAACGTGGGCCATGCCCAATCGCTGACGATAGCCGCGGGATAGTTTTCTGACCGGCTTGCCAATCACACTGCCCAACGCACAGAGGTCGACGACCTCTTCGATTCGCTGGCGGCGTTTGGTGGGTGAGAGACCACGCGCCGTGGCGAAGAAGTTCAGCAAGCCGCGCGGCGTCATGTCGGGATAGAGTGGCCCGTTCTCGGGCAGGTAGCTCAGCACCTCGG
>CAZISU010000012.1:0-17143 GCA_964541935.1 uncultured Planctomycetaceae bacterium
CGTTGATCTATTCGCACGGCGGGGTGACCGACGGGCATATGATGAAAGGCGGCAAGATGGACATCATCGCGCAGATGGTCGACCTGATTAAGGCCCAAGGCGTACCGGCCGGCGTGGGCGGGCACTCGCTGAACATGCCCATGGCTTGCGAGAAAGAAAAAATCAACAACGATTTCTACGTCAAGACCTACCACATCAGCAAGTATTGGTCGGCCACGCCCGAAGATACCCGCAAAGAATATGACTGGATGAGCGGTCATCCCAACGACCACAACCAGAATCACGACGCCATGTGGTGCAACAATCCCGAGGAGACGGCAGCCTTTATGGCAACCGTGAAGAAGCCTTGGGTAGCGTTCAAGGTCATGGCGGCCGGCGCCATCCGCCCGCAAGTAGCCTTCCGCGCGGCCTATAAGAACGGCGCCGATTTCGTCATCGCCGGCATGTTCGACTTCCAGGTTGAGGGCGACGTCAAGATCGCGATCGATAGCGTGAAGAAAGCCCGTTCGCGGCAGCGGCCCTGGATGGCGTAATAGGCGGCGGGAAAAGTTTGCCAGGCCCCTTTAACCTGCTTTTCTTTCCGTTTTAGAATAGTTGGATATCAGAAACGCAATAGGAGATTAACATGGGTTCTCTTGGCTTTTCCGTCTTTGTAGCGGCCCTCATGTTCCAGGTAGCGACCACGAACGAGTCGGAAAAGAGACCGGATACTCAGGCTGTGAGATCAATTCTGGATAAGTACTCCAAGGCTTGCGAGAGCAAGGACTATGAATCGTTCTCGTCTGTGTTCGCGCATGATCCCGATATCGTCATGATCTCCACCTTCATCCCAGATAGATTTGTGGGCTGGAAAAGCGTTGCCGCAGTGTTCAAGGCACTTTCTTCCAGTGAAGATATACTGAAAGTACGGCACAATAACATTCAGATAAAACTCTTCGCGTCAGGCAAGGCCGCTTGCCTGACATGTAACCAAGACGCAATTATGACATATCAGGGCAAGCCGTTCACGTTTGAAGACGTGCGAATGACATGGGTTTTGGAGAATAAAGAAGGACAATGGCGTGTCATTCATGCTCATTGGTCTCTGCCCGCAAGTTTTGAGTAAAAGAGCAAGGAAGTTTCCGGAGATTATTTGAGGTGCGAATTTCCCTGGGATTCCTCTCAGAAAGAGGGCTCTCGCAAAAACGCCAAGGCGCAAAGATTGAAAGACAGAGCTCTTGGCGGGCGCAAGAGCCGGCGGGGAGAAGTAGAATGCCCCTTGAAAAGGCGGTTTTGCATACAATCTCAAGATAAATCAGGATTACCCCGCCATGCCAGAGAACAAGATGCCCGAGAAAAATACCGACCGGCGTTGCTTCCTGGCCCGTGGCGTATTGGGAGCGGCCGGCGTGGGTGCCGCTTATACCAGCATCGAAGAGAATATACTCGAGGCCGCCATCGAAGACGGTTCCGCGAAGTCTCCACCGGCAGAGGCAAACGAGCCCAAGACCTCCATTCCGCCGGGCAGCCTGCCTTGCGGCAAGATTTGCGGCGTGTCGCTGAGTCGGTTGATGATCGGCGGCAATCTGATCAGCGGTTCCGCCCATAGCCGCGATTTGATGTACACCTCGAAGCTGTTCACTTCCTATAACAACGAGGCCAAGGTTTTCCAGACGCTGGAGATTGCCCAGGCCTGCGGCATCAACGCCATCCAGATAAACCCCAAGTGCTTTCCCTTGGTGAAAAAGTACAACCAGGGTCGTGCAACGCAGATGCAAACCATGGTTTGTATCCCGTTTTTCGTGGACAAGGCCAAGATGAAGGAGGAGATCCAGCGGCACGTCGATCTGGGTGTAACGATGCTCTATTCGCACGGCGGCGTGACGGACAGACATATGATGAGAGGCGGCCAAATCGGTCTCGTCGGGCAGATGGTCGATCTCGTCAAGGCTCAAGGTGTTCCGGCCGGCGTGGGCAGCCACTCGTTGGACATACCCATCGCTTGCGAGAAGGAAAAAGTCGACCCGGATTTCTACGTCAAGACTTTTCACAGTGACAAGTATTGGTCGGCCACGCCCGAGGATCATCGCAAGGAATACGACTGGATGCGTTACGGCACGAAAGACCATAATCTTAACCACGACAACATGTGGTGCAACAATCCCCAGGAAACGGCGGCTTTTATGGAAACCGTCGATAAGCCTTGGGTGGCGTTCAAGGTCATGGCAGCCGGCGCCATCCGCCCGCAAGCGGCCTTTCGCTATGCCTTCAAGAACGGCGCCGATTTTGTTGTTGCCGGGATGTTCGACTTTCAGGTAGAGGGCGATGTGAAGATTGCCATCGACAGCATAAAGAAGGCCCGCTCGCGGCAGCGGCCGTGGAGGGGGTAAGGGAGTGGGACTTGAGACTTGGGGCTTGGGTTATTTTAAATCCACGGCACAGCGAAAACCGATCGTGGCGGATCTGTCCAAGCCGGGCCAGAAGAGTAGGAGTTTGGCAACGTGCCGGTTGGGTTGTGGGCCGCCGTCGAAGTACCAGTTTGAGCCTTGGGCCCGATAGTAAGAACCGCCCTTGAGCATGACGAAGCGGTTGCGGCCGTCGCTGTGCTCGCTTTCTGTTAATTCCCATGTGTTGCCGCAGCAATCGTACAATCCGAAGGGCGAGCGGCCGGCGGGGTGAGCCGTGACAGGCGTGGTGCCGCCGGATTGGCCGCCGTTACGCTTGGCCGCGTCGTCTTCACTGCCCCAGGGATACATCAGCGCTTGCGGCCCCTGTGCGGCGTACTGCCACTCTTCTTGAGTGGGGAGACGCCGGCCGGCCCAGGTGGCGAAGGCGCGGGCGTCGTCGAGCGATACGTAGACCACGGGGTGCTCTTCAAAGTCGGCGGGGATTATGCCGTTGGGCCAGTGTTTTAAGAAGTTCTGCTTGATCGCCGGCTCGTATACCGAATCGTGTAAAAACTTGGCGAACTGCCTGTTGGTCACCGGCGTGGCATCGATGGCAAGGTCGCTGAACTTCGCCCGGCGAATGCAGGTGTGTTTTTTGTTAAGCCAAGCTCCGGCGATGGGCCGCTGTGGTGATGCGTCGTGGAAGCCAACCTCGCGGACGCGGAATTCCTCGGTCAAGAACAACTCGGCGGCAGGAATCCTGAGCATGCCCTGGGGTGTTTGTGCGTAGAGCTTTGTCGGCCTAACGGGTGTGCGGCGGGCCGTCGATCGCGCCGGCGTGGCGTCGTCTTCGCTGCGGGCATGTATACGACGTTGCTCGGCAAGGAAAGTTTCGAATTCACGCGGGGCTGTTGTACAATCGGGAGTGTAGAAGCATCCGATGCCGCGGGGGCCGATCTTTCCGCTGAGCGTGACGCGTCCGTTTTGAACTGTAACCGCGACTTCTCGGCCCTGTATCAGATCGAAGAACCGCTGCTGGGGGCGGGCCTGGATATCGAGCAACGGTCCCTCGACAGTCTTTGACGTGCGATTGACCAGCGTCCACAGTCGTTGCCGGCCCTCTCCCCATTGTGAAGCAAAGATGTTCGGCTGTTTGCTGGGCACCAGCGGCGTCCAGGCATCGCCCGCGAATAGATCGACGAATCGACGCTGGATCGGCAACATGGCCCGCAGAATTGATTGGTCGCGGCGATTCCAGCCGACCCACTGACCAAATACATTTTCCCAGATCATCATGCCGCTGCCGTTCATCCAGGTCATGTGCAGTTCGGCCGTGTGGTCCCAAGACCAGCGGGCAATTTGGTGCTGCATGTGTCGCCGCTCGAACCACTTGTTTCGCAACACACCCGGCGCGTGGCTGTCGCGGAACCATTGTGCCCAGGAAAGATGGTGGTCGTGGATGCTCTGGTTGGGCAGGGCAATCTCGCTTTCGAAGGCCACGCCCGGGCGGACTGCGTCGATGGCTTGGCGAAATCCGTCCCAAGCATGGTTCATGGTGTCCAGGAAAATTCCGTCTGCCTGCATCTCGTGGACCATCTCTACCAGAGACTGCAGTTGCGTTTGCCCGTCTTGGCGGGTGCCGTTATCCCAGGGGTTGAAGCAGATGAAGGCCTTGATGTCTCGCGCGTGCAAGCGTTGTACCACGTCGCGCAGGCCCTTCAGCCCACCAGGCATGTCGCGGTAGTGGTCGAACTGGTTGCGGTCGTCGATGCCTATGCGTGGGTAGGCCTGCCAGAGTACGAGGGCGTCGTACTTCGTGAACTTTTCGGCCTCGGCGTCAAGGAACTCATCGACACGATAACGTCCCTTGGCGGCATCCATAAACCGTTCGTCGTTAAGCATCAGGAAGCCGCAGGTGAAACATGAACGCACCCAGGCGAAGTCCTGGCGACGGTATAAAGAATCATCGTAATTGAGGCGGTTGCGGGCATCCTTGCGGAATTTGGCCAAGGCTTCGCGCCAGGCCGGCCACTGCTGCGGATCAGCGGGCGCGGCAATCAGTGGATGGGGGAAGCCGTCGGCGGCCGAGGGGATCGGCCCAGCATCTTTGTTGCCGTCTTTTTCCGCATGCAACAGTTCGGGTAAAAGCAGCAATGCGGATCCCGAAAGCAAACCGGTCAGGCAATCTCGGCGTGCGAGAGCGGGCATCTGATCTGCGGAGTAGTTTGGCTCTAGCGTACCAGAGGGGGCATGTGGATGTTTCGGCCCGTCTGGATTATGCATTTGGAATATCCTCGCTAAAACGCTAAAAAAACTGAAACGGAAAACCGCAAGATCTGAATGCAATGATTTGTGCATCTTGATATGATGTTAACTGTGCATCGGTGCAATGTCAAAGATCGTGTCGTGCGTTTTCGTTGCGACGAAAATATCGGAACGCAAAGGAGCCATGCTATGCTTGCCTCGAACCGCTCTAGTCATTGGGGTTTTACGCTGGTCGAGTTGCTGGTGGTGATCGCCATCATCGGCATCCTGATTGCTTTGCTGTTGCCCGCCGTGCAGGCTGCTCGTGAAGCGGCTCGTCGCATGACGTGCGTGAACCAGTTGAAGCAGATTGGTCTGGCGTGCCACAATCTCGAGAATACGCACGGTTATTTCCCCACCGGAGGCACACACTATTGGCCCGATCTTGCCATGGTGGGTAACAAAATAGCGGCTCCACGCGACCAGACTTTGAGTTGGGCGTTCCAGATCCTGCCTTATCTCGAGCAAGATGCGATCCGCCAGGTTCCTAGCGGGTATTCGGGCGACGTGCCCGGGGTAGATGTGGAATCGATTATGGGTTCCATCAGCGTAATCTACTATGCCTGTCCGTCGCGTCGCAGTCCGGCCGAGCAAGAGGGACGTTTCCTTTTGGACTACGCCAGTGCCCATCCCGCAAATGCACTTCAGCCGGTGCCGCAAACGCATGTGCCCCGCGGCACTGAAGCGACTTCCCAGTTTTGGTACGGTGCTTGGGGTGCAAACCCCCAGCGAAATCAAATAGGACAATACCTGGGCCTCGTCACGCGGGCCCGATATTCGGAGCCGTGTCGCATGCGCGACGCCACAGACGGACTCTCGAAGACTATGTTGATTGGTGAGAAATGGTTGAACCCCAAGCATTACTCCACGGGCGATTGGCACGACGACCGCGGTTGGACGGACGGTTGGGATCCCGACACGGTTCGCAGCACTGGATACCCTCCCCGTCAGGATTCTCCCGACCCAGCTCGCTTTACCCCGGGCTACGACGACACCACATCCTACTCCTTCGGCGGCGCGCATCCCGGTGGCTTCAACGGCGTATTTGGAGACGGCGCCGTGCATTTCATCAATTTTACAATCGATCTAGAAGTCTTCAATTTGCTGGGCAACCGTCAAGATGGGACGCCCATCGATATGAACGCATTGCAATAGGTGAAAGCGGTCGCGGCGTCTTTGTTGGGCTACGAGTAGCGGTTCTGTCGTTGGTGAACGTTCGGAATAAGTTGCCTGGCACTCTCTCCGCCTGCCAATTATGACAGCCATGGCTGTTAATAAGTTTGTGATTTTGCAACGTTGCCTTACGGGCTGCTTACCATTACAATGGTGAGAATGGCACTGTCAAATCAACGGGGAGTAGACAAATGCGTCGAGCGTTTTCCAGGATGATTTTCACAACATGGCCTCAGCAACTATTCACTCGGCACCAGGCTCGACGGAAAACATCCACTGCACACGATATGCCCTTCGGACGCCGCCTGCGGTGCGAGCCGCTTGAGGATCGGCGGATGCTGACGATATTTTCCGTTAACTCGCTGGCCGATGTGGTGGCCGACGACGGGGATATCACACTACGCGAAGCTCTGGAGGCCGCCAATACAAATGCCGCCGTCCACGATGCAGCGGCCGGTAGCGATACCGAAACCGACGTCATCACGTTTGCCCCGGAACTGTTCACCGACGGCGTCGACCCCACTCCCGGAAAAATAACGCTCGATGGGCAACAGCTTGACGTTCTAGACGATCTGGAAATTCAAGGGCCAGGGGACGAGTTGTTGACGATCGACGCGGATCAACGTAGCCGTGTGATTTATGTTGCCGAGGAGGTCTCGCTCGCGATCGACGGCCTAACAATAACCGGCGGTTTTGTCGAAGATCTCGATCCAGACGACGATGATGTCGCCCTTGGTGGTGGAATTTATGCGCCAGGGATTATATCGATTGCGTATTCGACAATTGCTGACAACATTGTCTCGGGTGATAAGGCAATGGGCGGTGGAATCTACGCGCCCAAGCATTTGATGATCTCCGATTCAAGCATTGAAAACAATTCGGCCGTAGGATACCGAACAAGGGGTGGAGGGATTGCATGTGGAGCCACAGTGATTTGGGGGTCTCCAAGTATTGTTCTTCAATCGACTATCAGTAATTCTATCATCTCTGGCAATGCGACTCTTGGTGGAGGGGGAGAGGGTGGCGGGATCTGCGTTTTGAACTCCACTCACATTGAAAATTCGGTTATTGTAGGTAACTACACCGCCCGGGAATCTGTCACTTCCTTAAACCTCGATGATGCTGATGTTATAAGTAACTTGTCCGGCGCTGGTGGAGGTATTTACATCGATTCTGCCGCCTACGGTAGCGGAGTAACTAACACACTGCTTACAAACAACGCTTCACGTTATGGAGGGGCCTTCTACACGAAAGACAGCTTCTCTGTTAAGAGTTCAACGATTACTGAAAATTTTGCTCTGTGCGGGGGTGGAATTTATTCTCTTTCCACATCTGCAGTATATATCCATGATTCAACTATTGTGTATAACTCGGCAACTCAATATGGCGGTGGCATCGCATATACACCATTTCAGGGTTGTTTTGCTGGCTCGATAAACTCCATAATCGCGTTAAACACGGCCTATAGTGTCCCGGACATTTCTCCTGTTTTGATTGATGGCGGCCCTCGTGCTTATTGTCATCATGATCTGATTGGCGTTTGGACTGGTGACTTGCAAGGGATTTCAAACTCCATCATGTTAGGAACGTTTGGTATACCTCTAGATCCGATGCTGACCGCGGTTACCGATGCTGATGGCATGGTGCGATACTATCGACCGCAACTGGGCAGTCCCGTTCTTGACGCCGGGGGCTGGAATGACATTAGCGGTGAAAATGTGACCGACATGCTGGGCAACCCTAGGGTATACAATGGACAGTCTGACATCGGGGCCGTCGAATTGACCGCCGAGTCTCAGCTATCCGTCTCTGCCACAAAATCGCTCGAAGTGGTTGAAGGTGAATCGGCAGTTGTGTTCGCCTCGTTGACTTCCGCGCCGTCGGAACCAGTCAGCGTGACGATCGTCAAAGAGAACGGCAGTCCGACGCTTTCTTGCGACACAACGACGCTCGTGTTCGACGAAACCAACTGGAATGTCAAGCAGTCGATCACTATCTCGGCCGCTATTGATGCGGACTTCGACGACGAACGGGCTACCTTCGCGCTTATGGCCGAAGGCATGGATACGATAAGAATATGGTCGTCGTCGCTAGACATCGACCACCAAACATACATCGTCAACGATCTCGGCGACTCGATCGCGGCCGATGGAGTCTTGACGCTACGCGAGGCCCTCGAAGCGGCCAATTCGAATACAGCCGTGGGAGATGCTCCCGCCGGCGGCAGTGGCTCGGCCGATGTGATTTACTTCGATCCATCGCTTGCCGGTGAAAGCATCGTCCTCTCCGGCTCCGAGTTGACAATTACCGACGATGTACGAATCCAAGGGCTGGGCGCGAACTTGCTTTCCATCGACGCGGATGGTCTTAGCCGTGTCTTCCATGTATCCAACTTCGCAGATGCTACCATAGCCGACCTAACCATCACCGGTGGCCGTGCCATAGAGGTTGACGGAGTCTCGCGTGGAGGAGGAATATATTCCGACCAAGCAACGTTGACCATAATCAATTCGACAATTGCCGGCAATGTGGCCACAGGCTCGGGCAGCGGTCTCTATTTGTCGAAAAGTATAGCAACCATCATAAATTCAGCGATCGTTGGGAACTCCAGAGATGATGGAAACGCGATTTGGGTCGGTTGGAGTACTTTGATTCTCGAATCGACCACAGTTGCCGGGAGTTCGTCCAGTAGCCTCTACGACGCCATAGCTTTTCATCCTGCATCAACTATGTGGATGACAAATTCGATCATCCCGACGATGGAAGACTTTGACGCAGCATACATGTCGGAAGTGGGGTTCAATCTGATCGGCTCCGATCCGATGTTTGTGCGTAACCCGTCAGACGGCGGCGACGGTTGGGGCGATAATCCCGATACGCCCGACATCGATGAATCGGCCAACGACGACTATGGCGATTTGCGGCTCAGGGACGGCAGCCCGGCTATCGATGAGGGCAGCAATGATTTGGCAGTCGATGCTCACGGACAACCGCTCGAAACGGATCTGGCCGGTCATTCGCGTATCGAAAACGGGACCGTCGATATTGGAGCGTATGAATACTTCGAACAGTCCGGCTTGCCCGGCGATGCGAACCTGGATGGCACCGTCAATGACGCCGACGCGGAGTTGCTGGCCGACAACTGGCAAAAGCAATCCTATGCCACTTGGGCCGAGGGCGACTTCAACGGCGACGGCCGCGTTAACGAAATCGACGCAACACTGCTGGCAACCAATTGGAAAAAGACGTTGGCCCCCCCACGACTGCCCGGCGATGCAAACCTAGACGGCGCCGTCAATGATGCCGACGCGGAGTCGCTTGCCGCGAATTGGCAAAAGCAATCCGACGCCACTTGGTCCGAGGGGGACTTTAACGGCGACGGCAGGGTTAATGAAATCGATGCAACCATCCTGGCGGCTAATTGGAAAAAGACAGTTGATGTGCCAGTTGCGTCTTCCTCGCCTGAAACAACACCTGTTGCTATAACGCCGGTCGCACCTGTTGTGCAACCTCCCGCGATTCTGCCCGGCGACGCAAACCTCGATGGCACTGTCAGCGACGCCGACGTAGCGTTGCTTGCCGCCAACTGGCAGAAGCAGTCCGCTGCAACTTGGTCCGAGGGGGACTTTAACGGCGACGGCAAGGTCGATGATGCCGATGCAACAATCCTGGCCCTGCATTGGATGATGTTCGTTGATGAGCAGGAACAGGATGACAAAGAGGTCATCGCCTAAGTCTCACGTTACCCCGCCTGACATTTTAACCTGATTTCAGTCCGAGGTCGAGATCTGCGCCGGCAGGGCTGCCAGATTGTTGCCGCAGCTTGTCGGCTGGGAAGTGCGAGTCGTCGTCGGCTTGCCAGCTTGGCCGCTGGAAGCGGTGGATCACAAGCGGTGCTCCGCCGAGGATGACCCAGCCGCCGAGCAAGATTCCGATATGGAGCCAGGGATTGGCGTCTTTGGGCGGGGCATAGAAGGCGCCGATCGAAAACACCGCGCCGCAAATCGCCATCAGGCAGACGAACCACATTACGGCGTTGGGGCCGGGCACGCGGTAGGCGCGATGCACGTTGGGTTGGGTGTAGCGCAGGCGAATGGCCGCGGCGAACATCATGATATACATCGTCAGATACAGCACGGCCGCCATCGACATCAGCAGCACATACGCGTCGGTCATTTTAATAAACAGCGGCAGCAATGCTATCAGGCTGACGATGAAGGCTTGTACGAGCAGGATGTGTACCTGGACGCCGTTCTTGTTGACGCGATGGAAGAAACACGGCAGGTAGCCGTGTCGGCCGACGGCCAGCAGCCCCTTGCTGGGCCCGGGGATCCAGGTGGTTACCTGGGCGAAAAGTCCGAATGCAACCACCACCGCCAAGACGCGTGTCAGACCGTCGATGTGGGAGGTGGCTTCGATTTTCTGGGCCGCTTGCATGAAGCCGTTGAGCGGATTGACCTGTGCGGACGGAACGATGGCCGAGAGGGCGATTGTGCCGGTAATTGCCAATGCCAGGATGATGACGGTGGAGAACAAGATGGCGCGAGGGAAGTTTCGCTTGGGGTTGTCGACCTCTTCGGCGTGGCTGGCCGACATTTCCATGCCCACGAATGATGTGAGTAAGGCGCCTAGGGCAAGCACCACGGTCCGCAGGTGGGCCACGTCGGGCAACAGTGCCGATGCGGAAAAATGCAGCGTTGTGGGTTCGCCGCTGCCGAGCCAGTAGATGCCCACGAGGATGATAAACACGCCCGGCGCCAAGGTGCCGACCATGACGCCTACGGTGCTAATCCGCCCCGAGACCTTCATGCCGCGGAAGTTGATGAGCGTGGCGGCCCAGTATAACGCCAAGACCATGGGCACGGTATAGTAGGGGTTGCCGGCCAGCTTGGGGTCGATCAGATAAGCCAGTGTGGCGGCGGCGAATGTCAATACCATCGGAAACCAGACGACGTTTTGTATCCACTGAAGCCAAATGGCCACAAAGCCCCAGGGCATGCCGAAGGCCTGTCTGACCCAAACGTAAACGCCGCCCCGCTGTGGCCAACCGGTTGCCAGTTCGGCCGAAACCAGCGAAATGGGAATCATGAACACCAGGGCCACGACAACGCAGTAGAAAATGGATGACAGCCCGTAAACGGCCATGGCCGGCAGATCGCGGAGCGTGGCGATGGCGGCCACGTTGATCATCGTCAGAGTGAAGACGCTCAACATGCGTGCCGATTTAATGCCTTTGCCGGAATCGGTGGCTGGTTTGCTTTTTGTACTGTCTGTTGCGGCCATTTTTCTGTTCCGTGTCTTCGATTGTCGCGTGAAATACTAACCCGAAGCGCAAGCGAGGAGGGGGCAATGTTTTCCGGTTCATCCGGAATTCGCGTCCTTTTCCAAACGAAGGAACCCGTACTTCCTTGCGTGGGCTGATGCGTGCAAATTCCGGATGAACTTGTTTTCCGTTGCCCTTTCCTCGCTTGCGCTTCGGGTTAGTATGGTTCATCAATAATCCAGGCTAACGCTAAAGCGTAAAGTGCTGCTTCAAAAAGGTAGCCCATCGGCGGATGCGACGGCATGGTTGCAGAAAAGAATCGCCTCGAAGCAGCAAGCAGATGTAACGATTCTACGGCTTGGAAGGATGCGACGGCACTGCGCCGGGGCCTTCTTAGAACTTTAGAATCGCGTCGACTGCCAGGAGCAGTTGGTCGGTCTCTGAGTGGTCGTCGAAACGAGCCGCGTCCGACCAGTCGATACGAATCTCCGGTCGCACGACAACCGTCTGGCAAGGGCACCAGTTCAATCCGAACGTGGCCGAGTAGATGTTGTAATTCGAAACCTGGCGTGCTCCGTCGGCGGCCGACCTTTGCATTTGGTAGTAGCCGTTCCAGGAAAACCGCGCCCCAGCTTTCCAGCAATCGTTGATCTTGTAGAAAAGATACTGGCAGGTGCCGTAGCGGAAATCGACATCTTCGCAAAGCGTGTCGGCCGCACTCATACGCCCGACCTGCTGCCAGCCGGCCTGTTCGAAAACGTAGTGCAATCGCCGGCTGATGTGGTATTGCACGACCAGGGCATAGGTGTTGTTGCGATAAACGCCCGCGGGACCGAGGCGGTTAGACGACATGGCGAATTGCACGATGGCGCGTTTGTCGCGGCTTGACCATTGCCCGGCGGAGACAACCCCCAAGCGGTCGTTGTCGGCGTATCGGGGCGTCCAAGTCTGAGCGCCGCGTTGGAATCCGGCGCTGAGTTGCAATTGATCGCTGATGCGATAAGTGGCCAAGGTGCCAGTGAACGTGCCGGGCTCGAAATTGAAATTATATGAATGGGAGTAAAAGAAATTCGGAGCAGCCGGTGTGTATTCGTAGCCGATGGGTGTGAGATAGTGCCCGAAGATCATGGAAAATCGTTTCAGGGCAACCTCGGCGTATAACTGCGGCATGGCCAATTGCATGTTGCTGTTTGGCGAATTCCAACTGTTCTCCAGGCCGTGCGAGGTAGTGAAGTGCGAATCCGTGCCATAGGTCAAATCGACCCGGCCGCCGATATCGAAACCGCGTCCGTCGCTGCGGACCGGCCGGCCAGCGTGGATCCAAAATTGGTTGAGTTGATAGTCGTTGGCCCGATCGTTGAAAATCACGGGCAGATTCGAGCGGTCGGCCGGAGAGCTGGGGTTGGCCGTGAAGCCCTGTTCGAGCCAACCGGCCATCTTTATGCCATAACGATCCAGAAACGAAAATGTGGGCTGCTGAAAAACGGCCGCATCCGGCTGTTCTTCTCCAGCCAGTTCCAGCAGCAAAGGATGGCCGCGAGTCGGGGTTTCCTTTAACGGTCGCGATATGAGATCCGCGTTGCTCGCATTGTACACGACGGGAGCATCATCGGCCGCGGTGGCTCTGGAAAGCAGAGCTGAATTCACCACGGCCAACAGCAAAGCAAGACAGGTTGGAAAGATACAATGTCTGATACGCTGGACCGTTTTTCCAAACAAAATGCTTTCGAAACAATTCCTCGTTTAGTTGCGGTAATTATCCACCGGCGGCAGTGGATAGACTACCGGAGCGCGGGTTGTGCCGCTGGCCGGCGGGGCCGAGGGGCCGATGGGGCCGGGCAATGGGGCGGCGTTTTGCAGCGCGGGTTGTTTGAACTGTGTGGCGGAGCGGACGGGCGTTTGCAGCGTGGGCGCTTGTGGCGCCGATGGTTGAGGTGCCATTTCCGGTACTCTTAGGGTGAGCTCGGCGGTCGGTTTTGGCGGTAGTGGGACCGGCGGCGCTGTTAACTGGTGGACTGGCATCTGGCCTGTTGGTATTTGGCCTGTTGGTATTTGGCCTGTTGGCGATTGCGTGCTGCCGAACGCTTGCTCGATGGGCGGCAGACGCTGGATAGAATGTTGCCTGGCGACACGAGCCGTCTTGGCGGGCACATTATTTCCGGGTCGGGGACGAAATGCCATGGACCTTGGATCGCTTTTGAGTGGTACGTTTTCAAAGGTGTCTGCGGACATGGCCCGACTGGGCGCGGCCGGTGTTTGCGCCGGTGCCGTGGCGGGGCCCAATGCGTTGAGCTGTTTTTTTGCCATGGTTTCGCGCTGGGCCGCCGATTGATGCCGTGGAGGTATTTGAGTGTGTTGGGCTATCATTGGTTGTTGCGGAGGCATGACCTGTTGTCTTGGCGTCCAGACTCGCGGGCGGTTAATGGAAGGTTCCACCGATTGATAACGGGGTTGCTGGGCAACGGGTTGTTGAGCAACGGGTTGTTGAGCAACGGGTTGTTGAGCAACGGGTTGTTGAGCAACGGGTGTCTGAGCAACGGGCGCTTGAGAGTCTGTCAAATGATCGAACCACACTCGGGCTTCGGCGAAGTTGGGATTTTTCTCCAGTGCGGAGGAAAAGTGTTTCAGGGCAGCCGGTTTGTCGCCCCGTTTTTGGATCAGATAGGCAAGATTATAGTGTGCTTGCGCATCGGTGTATTGCGTTTTGAAGTGGACGAAAGCGGTGTCGTAGCGGCCCATTTCAACCAGCACCATGGCAATGTTGTTGCGGTATCTCAACTCGCCAGGTTCCAGTTTCACGGCCCCTTCGAGTGCGGGCAAAGCCTGTTCGAAATTTCCGTGCGTGGCGTGGCACAATCCCATGCCATTGAGCACCGTGGCGTCTTCGGGGTGAGCCTTGGCCGCCTTTTCGTACATGGCCACGGCCTCGCCATAGGCGCCCTGTTGGTCCTTGAGGTGGGCGTAGCCGGTCATGGCGTCGGGATAATTGGGCAATACTTTAAGGGCCCTTTTGTACATGTCCTCCGCATCTTCCAGGTTGCCGTTAGATATATGTGTTTGGGCCGCGGTCACATATAATTTGGCACTGGGATTGCCTTTGACCCACATAGACGTGGCGTCGGAGACCTTTGACTTGGCAGGTTTGGGAGTGATGCTTTTCGAGACCTTCGAGAATCCGCTCTTGATGCTCGAGTTGAACGAACCGACCATCTTCGAGAAACCGTTCTCTTCCTCGGCTGCCGTGGCTGGCGTTGCCGTGGCAGCTACGGCCAGCGAAAAAACAATTGCCAAAATGATAATATATGTCTTACCCACCTGATACCTCCCTGATTGCATGCACTTCGGGCCCATTTCTCACCACGGACCCGAGAGATTCTGCTTTCTGATCGGCACATCAAGACTGTCCGCTAAAACCGAACTGCGAACTTAGGGGGATTTTATCGGTTTTACTGATTACCAGCAGCTTAACGGTTGGTGCGAGGCAGTTTAACGTGAAGACCCCCTCCTTGAAGGCGTGCGATTACTGTCCTGAATACCCAGTATCCATGCTCTCATTCGCTGGGAGCCGTGGAGGTGGCATGGACTTGAGGTATTCAATCCTGATGTGGTCGACTTCTTCGGCCGGACGGCCCGGAGCGGGAATGTTCGTCTCGATGACCGGTGGTAAGTCGCCGTGGGGCACGATTTGTGCAACCCATTGCTGAACCGAATCGACGCGCGCGAGGGTCATTTCAGGCTGCATGGCTCGATGTACAAATATCGAGCGTCGCTGGGGGATCTCCTGGGTTACAATCCAGTGTGTTCGCAGCCGACCGGGCTCGTTGAGTTTGCCCGAGGCGCGGTCGAAGTGGTATTCGCCTAACGTGTTCTCTCGTTGCCAGCCCTTGTTGACCATCACGACAAACGGCGCTCGGGTGGCCTGTCGGTCGTCCCAAACAAACGGGCGCGGCCAGCAGTTATTGCGTTTGAAGTCCTTTGCCATGCTGTGATACGCTCGAGTAATAATGTTGTCATGCAGGAAATCGAAGCTGCCGGACGGCTCGGCGCACTCTTGGCAGGCGGCGTTATTCTCGACGATGACCTGTCCGACGATGGTAGCCCCACCGTGGGTGGCGGTCTCGGGGGACGGGATTGGGTTCAGCGGAGCGGCATCGGCGACGGAAGATACACCCAGCCACGCGGTGGCGGTCAAAACCGAGAAAATAAAAAGACTTGTTCGAATAGTCATTCCTGTGGTCCTTACCTTAATCGCGTTTTTATCGCAGTCTACGTGGCCTCAAAATCGTTATCGGCGGCCCAAGTCGTGTGACTTGCGGACAGATTCGCTAGTAAGGAAGCGTGGGGGCGAGAAATGTGACGAGAAGATTGCCTAACCGGAAGATCTTTCCCCGTTTTACCCGCCACCGCCCATTTTTCCGACCATTTCTCGCATGATTGTAATTCCGGCCGGTCCGACCAGAATCACGAAAATGCCGGGGAAAATGAAGAGCACCAAGGGGAAGATGAGTTTGACGGCGGTTTTGGCCGCTTTTTCCTCAGCCAATTGTCGTCTACGGACGCGCATCGCATCGCTTTGAACGCGCAGCGCTTGGGCGATACTCGATCCGAACTTGTCGGCCTGGATCAAGACTCCCACCAGGGCCCTGATGTCGGAAACGCCGGTTCTCACGCCCAATTCGTGCAGCACCTCGGACCGTGGCCTGCCCATCTGTAGTTGCATGTTGGAGAGCCCGATTTCGTCGGCTATGACGGGATGAGTTTTTTGAAGTTCCTCGGATACCTTTCTCATCGCTTGGTCGAGGCCGAGTCCCGCCTCGACGCAAACCACCATAAGGTCCAGCGAGTCGGGCAGTCCCAGGAAAATAGCTTGTTTGCGGCTCCGGCCGATCAGAGCCACGACGATATTGGGCATGTAGAACAAAGCTATCAAGACCATCATCGAGGCAAAGAGCGTTTTGACGTTGGTCCCATAGATGCCCATGATGGTTCCGCCGCCGATAAACAACCCGACCAGCAGCCCGACGAACTTGAGTCCCAGGAATATGGTGCTGGCCGTTTCGCCTCTGAATCCGGCGTTGGCGAGTTTGACTTTGAGGTTGCTCATTTCCAAATCGGTTTTGGGCACCAGCGGCCTGGCCAGTTTCGGGGCGGCGTTTTCGAGGACCTTGCTGACGCGGCCCGATTTTTTTGCGCCGACAAGGCTATCGCCATTTTTACGGCGCGGATTGGGATCCTTGAACTCATCGAGGCGTTCCATGGCCCGCGGTTTGCCGCTGGAAACCATATCGAGCACCCACCAGGCAACTGCCGCGATTCCGCCAAAGACGGCGAAAGGGATCAGCGTTTCGAATGTGAATAAATTATTTGCAATCAACACGGTTCTTACACTTTAATGGTAACGATTTTTTTGATAACCGCCGCGCCGATGACTTGCATAACAAGCGCCACGGCCAACAGTTTTTTACCCACGGGATCTTCGAACAGTACCATCACGTAGTCGGGATTCAAATAGTAAATGGTGAGGAACAGCACGAAGGGCAAAGCCAGGAGTATGATCCCCGAGAGGCGTCCTTCGCCGGTGAGGGCTTGCACTTGTCCCCAGATTTGGAATCGTTCGCGGATGAGGCTGCCTATTTTATCGAGGATTTCCGACAGGTCGCCGCCCGTCTGGCGTTGTAGCATGATGGCCGTGCAGAAGAATTTGAGATCCAGGTTGGGCACGCGCTCGATCATATTGTTGAGGGTTTCATTCAGCGGAATTCCCAGGTTTTGTTCTTCGAACACGCGGCCGAACTCGACGCCCAGGGGGGCCGACATTTCCGTCGAGACGATATTGAAGCCGGCCGTAAGGCTCTGGCCCGAACGGAGGCAGCGAGACAACATTTCCAGCGCGTCGGGCAACTGTAGCGAAAAGGCTTTGAAACGTCTCTTGCGTTTCAACAACAGCCACATGAACGGGAAACAGGCCATTACGATTGCCAGCAGTGGCACCCAACGCCGTTAACCTTTTTTTGTTTGTTTGAGTTTCCTCGCAAGA
>CAZISU010000013.1:0-16987 GCA_964541935.1 uncultured Planctomycetaceae bacterium
TCTGGGAACAACGTCTGCCCGACGACGACCCCGACGGCGTCGGCCCCGACGGAGCCATACTGAGTTGCCAGCAACTGTCGGTGACTTCAATGCAAATGCCGAATTCGAAGAAGTCCAATTTGAAGAAGCCCAATTCGAAGAAGCAGAGCATCGAACTCGAGGCCACGGGCAACATGCTGATCGAGGGCATGTTGTTTACCGCGCGGGGCGCGCGGATGAGCTTCAACCAGAAGAAGGATCTCATGATCCTCGAAGGCTACGGCCGCAACCCGGCCACGCTCTATTACCAGGAAGTCGTCGGCGGCGAGGAGCAGAAACTACATGCCAAGCGGATCAAGTACTGGCCCAAGACCAAGGCCACATCAATCGGCGGGGCCCAATCGATGGAATTTCTTCTCGACAAGTAGGGCTTGAAGCGACCGAGCCGCTAGGTCCAAAGCGTGCGAATCCTGCTAATCGAGAGGTGAGCAGACGCCGGATACCGGTGGTATTTTGGCTAATTTGAACGATTGTCCAAGATCGCCTCTTTGGTAGCGAATCCCCCGTCACACGGCTGAAATTCTCCGACCAACGGGCAGGAATCCAGAACTCCACGAGCCAACCCCCCCGTCAAGCTGTTTGTAAGGAGCTCTGGCGACCGGTTAAACAGGCCGAAAAACACCGTATGTCGCTTGGCGCTGTAGATTTTTCGATGTCATTTATGTTACTGTAAGGTGAGAGAAAAAGCTTCGCAGCCAGATGGCCGCGGATTAGTTCAATACGGGAGATTATTTGGTGAACGGAACAGTTCTTAAAGAGAGCACGCAACGATTTCTATATAATGCATATCGCGATAGTGCGATTTACTTGCACAGCGCCGGCAACCGTTGTTTATTGGCGACCGTTTTGGCGGCCGTCGCAGTTTGCGGCGGTGGTTGCGATGGCGACGATGGCAGCGCTCCGACCCAACCGACTTCGCGCCCACTTGTTGGGCAGCCTCCACAAATCAACCAGACGCCAGGCCCTGCCCCGGGACCACCCGGCGCGGCCCCGCAATCCGCCCCCGGTGAAATGGGCGGCATGCCCGGCGGTCCAATGCCCGGCGGCCCAATGGGCCAAAGCGGACAAAATAAGCCCAAAGAGACGCCCAAGCGGGATCAAGATGTCTCCAAGTGGAAGCCGAACGACTACCTCAACGCCAAGAAGGAAAACGATCCTCGCCTGCTCGAGGCCGTGCGTTTCATTGCCAGTACAAAAAGATATGCGGGCAACGAAAAGGTTACGCTGGTGTTAATCAAGCTTCTCACGGCCGAAAAGCCCAAAGAAGAGCCCAAGAAAGATACCGCTAAGAAAAATACACGGCAGGGCGGACCTGGTATGGGCGGCCCCGGTATGGGTGAATCCGGCATGGGCATGGGCCCCGGCATGGGCATGGAAGGCGGATATGGACAGCGGAACCAAGTTCCCCGTTTGAAAAAAGATGCCATCGAAGCAGTCGTCTTGGCATTGCTGACCAACGGCACCAAGCCCGCCAAACAGGCGCTCCGCGACGTGGTGTTGGGTAAATTGAAAACCGACGACGACACGGTCGCCACCACGGCCTGCCTAAGAGCTCTCACCAGCGATCTATCTCCGGAAAACGAAGCGGTACTTTTTCAAGCTCTGACCGAGGCTGAGAAGCTTCGAGTGCCAGACAAAAAATCTAACATCCGCCAACCGGGAATGATGCCCGGCGGATACGGCGGTGAATTCGGCGGAGGCTACGGAACCAGCGGCAAGCTTTCGGCCGACGCACTGCGCGGGATGACTCTAAAGCTGGTCGAGCCCATTGCCTCGGGGGATTTTCGTAAGAAGCTGGCTCAATACTCGCTCGTATCGAACAAAAACATGACGCCCTCCGCGTTCGCCGCAATCAGCAGTATGTTAATGAAACCGCACCCCAACAACGTCGACCCGCAACTGCTTCTTTTCCAGAGCGACAGGCCGGCCGCTTTGATTAAGGCCAAACTCGCCGGTTACTTCACCGAATACAGCGCGACCGCCCTGGGACATTATCTGGGCGTTTACAAGCAGAAAAAGGTGACGAAGCCCACCACCAAGCATAACTGGGGGGCTAAGACCGGACAAGCACCGAAGAAGACCGGCTGGGGTCAACCGGGCGGCAACACCGCGGGCGGCAATACCGCGGGCGGCAATACCGCGGGCGGCAATACCGGTTGGGGAAACTCGCCGGCACCCGGCAGAACACCACCGGCCATGGGCGAAGGCGGACCCATGAACCCCATGGGTGAATTCGGCGGTGAAATGGGCGGCATGAGGCCCGGGTATGGAAATTCGCCCGCGTCGGCAAAGTCCACCAGGGAACTCATGGCCACCGATCCGCAGATGCCCGCTCGCATCGCCAAAAAACTATGGTCGCCTGCCATGACTCGCTTTATCGGCGTGCATCTGGCCCAAGCATCGTCGCTCGACGAAGCGGCCGTGCTCATTCCTTTGGCCAGAACGATGCCCGTCGACGACGTTCGCGCCCGACTGCATCGAGTAATGCAGACGCATTGGGAAGGCGGCTCGCGCCCCTTCCTTTCCGGCGTTAAGCTACCGACCGGCGGTGGCATGGGAATGGGCCCCGGTGGAATGCCGGGCGGCGGTATGGGGATGGAAGGCATGGGGCACGGTGGCATGGGCCCCGGCGGAATGCCCGGCGGTGGAGCCAACGGGCAATTCGACAAGCAAGTCTGCGACCCCGGATTCCTCGTGTTGGTGAAGATGTTGCCCATTCGCCTGGATAAAACCGGCCGTGGTACAAAAAAAACCGGCCGCACACCCCAGCCCGGTCGTATGATGGGTGAAGGCGGCATGGGCGGCCCCGGCATGGGCGGACCTGGCATGGGCGGCAACGGCGGACAATCGCCTGTCGCCGATTGGCAAAAGGTTCACGAAAGCCTGCTCTACCTTTTCTGCAAGGCCTTCTCCAACGCCGCGAGTATTAACCGCAACGCGCCCGCCATCGGTACACTACCGATTGATCTTCATTCCGACCAGAACGTCGTGGCTCGCTACGACGTCAAATGGCCCGAGTCGGCACCTAAAGGTTCAGACGCGAAACTCGATCCGGTCGAGATCCATTACGTTCGCATTGCCGAGACGGGCGATCCCGGCAAAGTCTGGAATGCCTATTCTCGTGCCCTCAAGACCAAGGGCCGCATGCTCCAGCAGGATCGGGTTGCATTGCTAGACACCGTCAAGGAAGGTTCGGCCCCGGGCCGCAAGCTCTCGGTCGACGTGCTCATCACACGCCAGCAACCCGGCATGGCGGCGGCTCAGCCAACCGATCGCAAGAGCAAGAAGAAACCCAGCGAGCCGTTGGTGATCGAGATCCTCACAATCGAGATGAAAGACCCGGCCCCACCCGCCCCCAAGGCCGCCAGCGACAAAGCCGCCAAACCCGGCAAGAAAAGCGACAAAGATACCGAGTCTGAAAAAGCCCGCCGTCGCAAGGAACTAAAGGAAAAAGCCGCCGCCGCAAGGCTTAAACGCTAACCGTCCTAGAGGTTTTTTGGGGGTAGTGGAGCGGGGATCGCTGTCGAGGGCAGGGCTGCTACGGTCGCAGGTTGCCTATTTCAACGCCTTGAACGAGGTGAAACAGGAGCGGTTGGGCCAACTGCTAAAGATCTTTCTGGACGAAACCCGCATCACCGGCATCCGCACCGATGTGGATGAAACCGCACGCGTACTGGTCGCGGCCAGCGCCATTATTCCCGTCTTCAATTTTCCACACTGATCGCAGTTTCATTCCACTCCCACACGTTGCCGTCCTGGCCCATCGCGCCGTAGGGACTCAGCAGGGGGCCCGCATTGTCCACGTCGTTCGGATACTGGTTGTACCCGCCGTCATTAAACACGGCGTCAAATATGACGTCTCCGTAGAAATTAATACCGTCGGGCGGGGAATCCGAACCGGTGGGGTAGTCGTAATAAACGCTTGCGACACCGTCGTAATACACTGCCTTGTTCCACTCGTCCTCGCTGGGAATGACGTATACCGTACCATGAGCGATGATGGCACTCGTGCGTTTGATTCCGGTAAATGATGAACGTGTCTTTCAAATTGGCGGCGATTGGTATGGGCTTGCCATCACAGATACATCCATTCTTGGTATAAACTGGGGTAATTCTGAAATAGTCTATGGAAAAATCCGACGCTTGGTCAGAGGTTCCGTTGCCCCAGATGAATGACTCAGGGTTCAGTCCGCCGATGAGTGACTGGGTTGAAATGAGGTGGCCATCGACAAAGATGTCAACGTTTCCGTCTGGTTTGCGGTGAAGTACCAGGTCATACCACTGCCCGAGAGTGATGGGCTGGTTGAGGTCGATGGGCACCCGACCAAAGTTGTCAGACGTACCAGCGGCAAATCCGACGTTGTCCCAACCATTCCATCCTAACCGGTAGGTGCCATCACTAAGACGCGAAATACGAATATCGAAACCTTGCGTGCCCCAGTTGATTGGATCCCCCGCGAGGTCCTGGCTGCCCGAGAAGAGTATCAGGTTTCTAACCAAATTAGGTCGCGGCTCGGACCACGAGAGCGAATTGAGTTTGAAGCGAGTTGAGGCCGTCCAATTATCCGGCGATTCTGCAAAATTAAGTGTGTCGATGGTTCCATAAAAATGGTAGAGGTCTTCGTTCGCAGAAGTGTCTACCGTGATAGTGCCATCATGAAAAGCAACTACCCCCTGTTCTGGGCCGAACCACTTACTGTAATCCACGCTTGGACCATCGAAAGAGTCGAGAAATATATCGGCCTTTACCTGGCGGGTATAAGCGATCATTACCATTGCAACGAAAGAGATTACTACTATCAAAGACTTCATGAGTATTTCCTTCCCAGTAGCCGTACAAGCCCCGTTCACACTGAGCAACTTATCTAAAGCTACTCAGCAGGCAATGGTCGGAACTTAACAAAAAACACGACAATTGCAAGCAATTTCATGCCATACCCCCCAATAAACTCAACAATCCCCGAAAACCACCCCCAAATCCCATCAGTTGAAGCTGAACGCAGCCCAGCACGCTTAAAGCCCCATGACGTGGAGCTTTGTTGCCATGCTTTTGATCGACAACTTAGTTCCAGTTTAACCCGAATTCGCGGGTCAACAGAACGTCTTTCCAATGTGACTCTCGTGATATTATGTAATCGTTGTCTGCATTGATATCACAGACCTCGATAAGTGAAAATTGAAAATTATTGGCGTAGTCGTTACCCTTGTCCCGCAGTAGTTCGCGAAGCTCCTTGTTGCCGCGCGGGTGCCATTGGCTGCTCGTCAGCCAGTGTTGGGACCGCCCATCCATTTCTCGGATTCGTATCATCTGGATGTTATGCATTTCTTTGTCTTTTGTGATGCCACGGCCCAGAGGGCTCGTTCATATTGTCCGTCGAATCCAGCAAGTGTGATGTCAGCAGAATGGATTCGGTAAGGACCACTGTATCCGGCACCGGGACCGATTGACGAAATAGTGATGGTCTTAGCGGTAACGGAGTTGACCCCGCCGATGTGACACTTGTCCTTCCATTTAAGCTCCCGATGGATCACAACCAGTGGAAAGATCGCGTTCGCGCTCTGAACGATGGTATTGATATCAGTCAGGTCCATCTTTCCCGGCGAAGCCGGAAATTGTTTGAGCTTACGGAGTGCACGGTGAACCATGGATTTGCGATCGTCGAACAGGCGGTATCGCTCGATGGTATCGTTTCTTATAACGAGATATCCGTTAATGAATATGTCACGTTCAGCAAACTGAATCAGAGTCCAGTCATCGGAATAGTCAAGAACGTACCCCCAAGTAAACCCGTTGTCATTCAGGTCACCACGGTCGAACTCAACGAGTTTGCCTATAAATTTCTTCATCCGCACGGTCCTGTTGCTGTGTACCTTTGAACCCAATGTCTCGTGCCCGCGGCTAATGCCGCACAGCTTTATGGTTGCCGTTTTGGTGTAGGATCAGATGGTCGATCTTGCCATACCGGTCAGCGACAAAACTAATTTTGGCGTCCACCACTTTGTAGAAAAACTTGGTTTTCGATTCGGGGAATATTTGAAATTTATCCTGGCCGGTTACCCGCGCCATCAGTTTGTCGTCCTCGAGTGTGACCGTGATGTCGCACTGTGGAGCTAGCCGATAGACCCCGGCGTAGGATTTCAGCAGGGCGGAGTCGACTTGCACGGCTTTGCTGAGTTTGGGGGGCTCGACATGTTTGTCAAAAACGGCCAGAAGGGTAATACTGTTGCCGAGTTGGGAGACGTGCGAGTTGGGTGTGTTACACAGCACGATCACACCAAAATTGCGACTTGGCACGACGGCGAGCCAGCTTTCATAGCCGCCGGTCTTGCCATTTTTCCAGCGGGTGATGCCGTCGCCGGCGATATGCCAGCCTAAGCCCATGCCCTGTCCGTTTTTCATCGCATGATGCTTTACGTGTGCTAAACGCAACGACCGCATCAGCGGCTTATCGTCGTGCTCTAGAGTTGGGCCGCGCAGATTCGCCTTGATGAACTTAAGCATGTCATTGCAGGTCGAGCGGATACCGCCCATTGCGGCCAACGTTGAGAAGTCCCAGTTTTTTCCGCGTTTAGAGAAACGCGTGTAAGGCGGCGCAAGTCGCTTGCGCTGATCGCTATCGAGTGTAATACATGTGTCATGCATATTAAGCGGTGCGCAGATTTGACTGACGAGATACTGCTCATACGTCTTTCCCATCCGCCGCGCGAGTATATGCCCGAGCAACCCCATGCCGTAGTTCGAATACTCGTATTGCCCAGGCGGGCGACGGAGTTTGTGTCCCGCAAGGAACTCATGCAATTGCCGTTCTGTATAGTCCGCATAAGGGTTGTCCCTGTCCGCCGGCTTAAAATTGTCGGGCATCCGCGGCAGGCCCGAGGTGTGCGTGGCCAAGTGTTCCAGTGTGATCGGCTTTCCCTCGGCGACCGGCATTTGCACCTCCGCCGGAAGGTATTTCTGCGCCGGATCTTTGAGCCTCACGGTGCCCTGGCGGGCCATGTCCGCTAGCATTGCACCGGTGAAGACTTTACTGATCGAGCCGATCTCATAAACCGTATCGGCATCGGGCGCAACCCCCGACCCCTTGATTGTTTCGCCATAAGCAAGCACCTGCGTCTCACCATCCTTGACGATACCGACCACAAATCCAACGGCAAGGTCATTCTCAATTAGCGGTCCAGCCAGCGGATCAATCTTCAACTTCAGATCGAGCCCATAAGCGACCGTGGCCAAAACGCCCATAACGATCGGAACGCAAACGGCAACGCGGCACTTTTTATGTAATATCATTTGCTTATCTTCACGGTCCAGTTGCTGCTTATCGAGCATCTTCAAATTGATAATTGGACGCGCCACTGCCCAATGGCATTCCCGCCCGATAACATGATCTTAGTAAGTAAATCGTGGGAGTTCAATAGTCCGGGGGCCTCTCAATCTGTGTTCATCCGTGTTCATCTGTGGCCAATAATCATTCCGTGCTATGGCCATGCCATGCCGTGCCATTTCTATTTGTCATTCCCAATATTGCCATGTATTCGACGAATAATCTTGCACATGAACCTCAACGACGGAGACAGTTCGTATGCACGAAATCATTGTACTCAGGCGCAGAATACGGCTGCTGATCGTATTCTTCATGTTGGCGCTGGTCGCCAGCGGGCTGACTGCTTCTTTTCCGCTTGAAGCTGAACTCGGGCTGCTGGATAGGGCTGTAGGCGAGGGGTCGGCCGTCGAGGCGTGGTTGCCTTCGTTGGCGCGGTGGATTTCGTATGTCCACGATGGCGTCACACAGACGTATAGTCAGTATCCGTTTATGGCCTATGGAACCGACTGGCTGGCGTTTGCGCATATCGTAATCGCCGTGGCTTTTATCGGGCCCTTGCGCGATCCGGTCAAGAACGTGTGGGTGATCGAGTTTGGCATGATCGCATGCTTGCTGGTCATACCGCTTGCATTGATCTGTGGCCCGATGCGGGGCATACCGTGGTTCTGGTGCTTGGTGGATTGTTCGTTCGGGATCTTTGGGGTCGTGCCGCTGTTGATTACACGGCGGTATATCAAGCGGCTTGAAGCTTTGCAGTGAGCGTCCGGGACGCATCGGGAGTCTTCATTTTTCAGCCACAGATACACACCGATAAACACGGATAGCTATTACGGCGCGGGCTTAAGCAAAATCCGGTCCAGCCCGAACATGTAGGACTTCTTCGCCTTGGGATTGGCACCGATGATCTCGACGATTAGCGTGTGCTTGCCTTTGGCTAACTCCAGCGTACCCAGGCTGAGCGGGCCTGTGGGGACGACCTTGGGGTCGTAGAGGTCGATGGGTTTGCCGAGCTGGTTCCCGTCCAGGGATAGTTGCACTACGGCGTAGTCGGGGGCCTTGGTCATTTTGAGAACAAGCTCGTATTTACCGGCCTTCTCGACTGGCAGGGCCAGGCTCAATTTGTTACCCGGCTTGGCTTGCGTCCACCAGAGGTGGTTGTCTTTTTCCCACTTGCCGCGTCCGCGAGACGCAAGATTTTGCAGAGTCACACTGCCCGGGGGCATGCCGATGATGGTGAAACCCGGGACCTTGGGGGCCGGTTTGGGAGTATTGTATTTTACGGGCTGCGCGGCCTCGTTGGCGTCGGGCCGATGGTTGGCCGTGGCACCGGGGCGGCCGTACCAATACGTGGTGGCGGCGTAGTCGACCTCGGTTTTGCGCCAGTGCCAGACTTCCATGTCGAAGTGGAACGACTTTTTGAAGGGGATGGCGTCTAGCAGTCGCACGCGGGTGTTGGTCGTGTTGCCGAAGTTGCCCGGCCCCTCGGCCCGCGGTTGGGCGTGGAAGGGCGATTCGAAGAATTTTGGCGTACACCAGGCATATCCGTAGTAGTCTTCGGTGCCGGTGCCGAAGTGCGAGGGGAAGGTCTCGCCGTCGACGTAGATTTTCTCGTCGCCTTCGCCCCACCAGGTTTTGTTGCGGTTCAAGAGCGTCAGCGTATCGCCCACGAACACGCCCTGGCCTTTGGCCGAGAGATAGTTCCAGTCAAAGGCCGCTTGGCCGCCGTCTTTGGTGGGAATGTTGCGTTGCTGCCGCCAAGTCGTATAAAAGTGCATGGAACGGTCGTCCCATGTCCAAGGGCACGTATCCAGAAGCACGCTGGCCATGGTGACTTCCTGCTTGCCCAGGTTCTTCAGTCGGATGTTGCAGGATTTCTTGTAGGGCATGACCCACCAGCAGGTCATCATGCCATCTTTCTCCACCTGGCGGTACCAGTCTTTGAAGGGATTCACGCCCACGCCCGAGCCAAAGAAGTCGCCCAAGGGGCACCAAACGGTTTGCTCTCCGTCAAACTCCATTACTAGCACGGTGCTGCGTAACGCCTGGACCGGGTCGTCGGCATCGATGCGGACAGATAGACAGCAAACCGCGCCGGGGCCCTGGCGTGTGGTGACCAACTCATCGCCGATGTCGATAGGGCGCCCGGCAAAACCAGCAACCGTCGTCCTGACCGAGGCGGGCTTCAAGAGCGTGTCTTGCAGCTTGGCGATTTTCTGCTTGGCCGCTGCCAGTCCCGCTTGGGTGAAGCTTTGCACCTCTGTGCCGGGCGCGTAGGCGCGGTAGTTGATCTGATAGTAGAGAAGGTCTTCATGTTTTTTAGTGACCTGGAAGTCGGGACGGTCGAAGGTGACCTTGCAGGCTTTGGCGTAAGGGATGGGCAGATAGATGTTGCGTCCCCGTGCGCGTGGGGAAGAAAGCGGCGCGCCGACCAGCGCGGTTCCGCCTACCAAGTCGTCGACCTTGGCCGTGATGACCGGCTGGGACGAACCATCGAGGTAGATGCGAATTGTGCCTTTATAGGCCGGAGCGGTTACCCACCAGCGAACAATAGCGCCAGGGCCCTTGGCGTCCATCATCACCCATTCCTCGCGGCCGTCGTTCTTTTCGCTGCGGATGAAGTACGAGCGGTCGTTGTTGGCGAACCAGCCGGGCTGGTCGGCGGCCTTCGAAGCGGGATCGTAACTACTGGCCTGCAAACAGGTGTAGGCCGGCTGGGGGAACGACGCCAAGCTGGCTCGATCGGTCATCTCGTCCAAGAGCGACTCGAAAGAGATCGTAGCGGCCGGAGCGACAGCGGCGGCAATAACAATTAGCAATAATGTGGGGACGCAAAATCTGGCTTGCATGGTTCCTTCTCCTGGAGGGTGGATATGGGGATATAGGTGAGAAACCATAGGATACCCGTTTTGCCTGAACAATGTGCGTCAAAGTATTGCTTTTTTGCGACGGGCGACCGCGGTTATTTGTTGCACCCCACCGTATTTAGTATTCACAAGTCGTATTACAGTCAGTACTTACGACACGGGGCATGGCAAGCCAGGTCTGATGCACGGAAGTCCAATTGCCCCGCTTCGGAGTTCTCGCTAAACTGGGGTATTCGGGTTAGGGGTTATTCGGGTCACGGGTTATTCGGGCGACCGACATGGCCCGTTTTATATCCATCACAGATTTCATGCGGGAATTCATATATGCCAGCGGAAGGGACGCCGCCGTCCGAACCGTCGTTTATCGCCGGGCCACTGGCTCGGTTGACGCGGCTGGTGATGCGTTACCCGGTGCCTGTGATCGTGGGCGCGGTGGCGTTGGCGTTCTTGTCTGTGGTTCTGGCCGGCAGCCGTTTGGGGTTTCGCACCAGCCGCTTGGATCTTTTGAATCCCGAGTGCCGCCACAACCAGCTTTGGATCGACTACATCGAGGAGTTTGGCAGCCAGGACGATGCGGTGGTTGTGGTCGAAGGCGAGAACCGCGATCAGGTCGTGCCCGTGCTGTTGGAAATATCACGCGAACTAGGCAAGGAAGATCGTCTGTTCCATTCCGTCTTTCACGGCGTGGATCTAACGCGTATCCGCGGCAAGGGCCTGTACTTTCTGCCGACCGAAGATCTGCGAGCCATCGAGCCGTTTTTGGGCGAGATTCGACCGATTGTGGAAGGCGATTGGGCGCGGTTGGTTTTGAGCAACATGACCGACGGCATGTGCTGGCGTTTGGAACAAAGCCCCACGCCGGAAGCCCGCCAGTCGACCGTGGCCGAACTCGACCGTCTTTCGCAAGGGCTCTTGATAGCACTTTCCCGGCCCGGCTTGTATCAATCGCCCTGGCCGGAAATGCCGCACACGATGGCCGTGCAAACCGAGATGGGCAACGAGTATCTGTTGACCAACAAGGGCCGCATGGGAGTCGTGCTTTTACGGCTGGCGACCGGCAAGGATAAAGATAGTTTCGCTCATGGAACGGAGGCCATCAACGCGCTGCGCAACTTGATCGCGGCCGCGCAGGCAAAACACCCCGAGGTCGAGATCGGTCTGACGGGCTTGCCGGTGATGGAAAACGACGAGATGCGGGCCAGCCAGACGGCCATGTTGCAGGCCAGCCTGTTATCGCTTTTCGGCGTGGCCTGTTTGTTTATCGCCGGTTTCGGCGGCATGCGACACCCGTTGGTTACCGTGGGCGCGTTGCTGCTATCCATGGCCTGGTCGTTCGGCTATATCACCGTGGCCATCGGCATTTGAACATTTTGAGCATTGCCTTCGCCGTGATACTGATCGGCCTGGGCATCGATTTCGGTATCCATTATGTGGCCCGTTACTTGCAACTTCGCAAAACGATCCACCGCAGCGACGAAGCGTTGGCCGAGACGGCCTCGGGCGTGGGGCCGGGGATTGTGACCGGAGCGGTAACCACCGCCATCGCGTTTTTCATGGCCGGGTTCACCAGCTTTGTGGGCGTGGCCGAACTGGGACTGATCGCCGGCGGGGGGATTCTGCTCTGCTGCGCGGGAACAATCGTCGTGCTGCCGGCCATGATCCATTTGATGGACGCCAAGCGGAAGAACGAAATTTTGCCGGCGCCGTTGGATATTCACGGTTGGATGAGCCCCCTGTTCCGCCGACCGTTGGTGGTGCTGACGATAACGCTCGTGGGCACGGTAATGGTCGGCAGCGGGGTGAAGCGTCTGCAATACGACCATAATCTGCTCAACCTTCAGCCGGAAGGGCTGGAAAGCGTGGAGTGTGAGCAGCGGCTTTTAGCCAAGAGCGACAAGAGCGTTTGGTTCGCGCTTTCCATCGCCGAAACTCGGCAGGAATTGCTGGAGCGGAAAGCCAAATTTCTGGCCAAAGACTCGGTCGAATATGTCGAAGAGATCGTTTCCTTTCTGCCCGAAGGCCACGAGCAGAAACGGCCCATCATCGAGCGAATTCGCGGCCATCTGGAAAACTTGCCAGAGCGACCGCCCGAGATTCCCGTCGATCCGCCGGCCGACCTGGGCCGGGCCCTGGCTCGAGCGCAAATGCTGCTGGGTTCCAGTACGCTCGATCTGCAGGTGCGTGGTCGTTTGGAGCAAATCCGTGACATTCTGCGTTCGCTGACGGCCCAGCAGTGCTATCGCTGCTTGCGAGAATATCAACATGGCATTGCCGGCGATCTGTTGAGCCGCTTGTATCGCTTGCGGGCCACGGCCGACCCCAATCCTCCGGTGCTGGAAGACCTGCCCAAGAGTCTGGTGACGCGGTTCGTGGGCCAGGACGGACGCCATCTGTTGCGTATTTATTCCAAGGCCGACATTTGGGACATGGCCGAGATGGAGACGTTCGTCAAGGACGTGCGCAGCGTCGACGCCCACGCGACGGGCAACCCGCTGCAAACCTACGAGGCCTCGCGGCAGATGAAGGCCAGCTATGAAAAAGCGGCCCTCTTGGCGCTGGTGGCGATTACGGTGGTGCTGCTGTTGGATTTCTGGAGCTCGCGCGACGGGATTTGGCAGATGCTTTTTCACACACCGGCCTACACACTGCTGGCCATGGTGCCTTTGGGGTTGGGAATGTTGCAAACGTTCGGGCTGATGGGCCTACTGGATATTCCCTTGAACCCGGCCAACATGATCGTGCTGCCGCTTATCCTGGGGATCGGCATCGACGACGGGGTGCATGTGATACACGATTTCCGCCGCCAACGCGGTCCGTACCGCATGAGCGCCTCGACGGCCAGCGCCGTGCTGATTACGTCGCTGACGACCATGATCGGATTCGGCAGCCTGATGATCGCCAGCCACCGCGGCTTACAGAGCCTGGGACGGGTCTTGACGATCGGCGTGAGCTGCTGTCTGTTCACGTCGCTGATCATG
This sequence comes from uncultured Planctomycetaceae bacterium, assembly GCA_964541935.1. GTDB lineage: Bacteria > Planctomycetota > Planctomycetia > Pirellulales > Thermoguttaceae > JAFGTN01. The sequence continues at coordinate 13,204 of CAZISU010000013.1, forward strand.
CTGCCCGCCCTGTTGGCGTGGGCAACCAGGAATCGAACAGTTGTCGAAGAAGACGAGCAGCAGCATCCCGTCTCCGGCAAGCGGCCCGTGCGACGACGCCAAGACTCGGCACATTACCCGGGCACTAGCGAACACGCTATACCAAAGGTCGGGCAGCGTGAACAGGCGGAGACACGGTTGTAGGGTGGTTGGCAGTTCGTTGAAAAAGCTCCCGGCATCGATGCAATTCTTTCTAGATGGGCAGTCCGGTCCACGACGCAATCGCATTGCTCACGCGTTATCAATCACACGCTTACAATTCGGCAGCGAGTCCAAAAATACCTTGCCGTAGCGTTTTGTGCGGACGCGGGGGTCGAGGATCACGACTATGCCGGTATCGCGGCGCGAGCGGATGAGGCGACCGAAGCCTTGCTTGAGCTTGATGGCGGCGGCCGGCAATTGGTACTCGAAGAAGGGGTTGCCGCCGGAGGCCTTGATGGCTTCCTGGCGGGCTTCGACCAGAGGATGGTCGGGCACAGCGAAGGGCAGACGCGTGATTATCACGTTGACCAACGCATCGCCAGGCACGTCGACGCCTTGCCAGAAGCTGTCGGTGCCGAAGAGCACGGCACGGCGGTTGGCTTTAAAATCGGCCAACATGCGGGTCCGGGGGCGGCCGTCGGCCTGGTTGAAGAGTGCCAAGTTCTTGCGCGCCAACCAGGGCGTAATGAGCGTGGCCACGCGTCGCATCATGGCGTAGCTAGTGAAGAGCACAAAGGCGCGGCCATCGGTCTGCTCGACGTATCGCTGCACCATCTCGGCCGCCTTGCGCTCGTAGAGATCGGCGTTTTGGGCCGGGTCGGGCATGCCGTCCAAGAGAATCAGCTTGGCCTGGCTTTGATAATCGAAGGGGCTGCCCAGGCACAACGACTCGCATTGCGTAAGACCGACGCGGGACTTGAAGTAGTCGAACGAATTGCTACCGGTGGCCAGCGTGGCGCTGGTCATGATAACGGTGGGCACTTTTTCGAAAAGCTGCTCGCGCAGGGCCTGCCCGACATTGATGGGCGAGGCCGAGAGCGTGAGGCGGCGGTAGCCGCGGCGCTGGGTCTTTTCGATCCAATAAACGGCATCTTCGATCCGCTGGCCGCGCCACTCTTCCAAGGCGGCGGCCATTGAGTCGAGCCGGTTGGCGGCGGCCATGAAGTCCTGGGCCTCGTCTTCGTTTTTCGTTTTCCTGCCTTGCTTGCGAACCATGCCGGCCAGCGTGTCGAGCCCTTCGCTGAGTGTGTTATCGACAATATCGGCCTGACGCACGCGGCCGTTTTTGCTCGGCTGGCTCTCCTGCCAGGTCTCGACGTCGTCGAAGAAATCCGTCTCGCGACGGTGGCACTCCAAAACCTGTCGCTGCTCGTTGCCGAGATCGTAGTGGACCAGCAGGCCCTTGTTGGAGCGATCGTTGTAGAGCTTGTTGAGCGTGTATTCCACCTGGCCACTGGTAATGCTCAGCCCCAAATGGTCGCCAGCCACCGACTCGACGTTATGGGCTTCGTCGAAAATCACCACGTCGTAGTCGGGCAAGAGTTTCACGCCCTGCTGTCGCAAGGCCAAGTCGCTGAAGAGCAACGCATGGTTGACGATCAGAATCTGGGCGTTGTAGATCCGCCGACGGGCCCGATAGTAGAAACAGGTATCGTAGTGCTCGCAGTTACGGCCCATGCAGTTGCCCTGGTCGCAGGCCACCTCGTCCCAGACTTGGCCCATGGGTTTATAGTCGAGATCGGCCAGCGAGCCGTCGGCGGTCGACTTCGACCAGTCTTTGATCTGCTGCAACTCGTCGACTTCCTCGGCGCGGGCGAAGAGGCTCAGCGAACGTTCCATGGCCTTGCCCAGACGTCGCAGGCAGAGATAATTTCTCCGTCCCTTGACCAACACGGCCGTGAACTCCAAAGGTATGAGACTGTTGAGGAAAGGCAGATCCTTGCGGATAATCTGCTCTTGCAGGCTGATGGTATGAGTGGCAATCACCACCTTCGGACGCGCCTTCTTGCCGGGCTGCGGCGGGCCAGCAGGCGGGCCATCCGGATCGTCATTTTCATCCGCCGGGGCGTCTGGATTCTCAGGCGAAACCAGGTTTTCCTGCGAGGCCGAGGCAAGAATGGCGGGCACCAGATAGGCGAAGCTTTTGCCCACGCCCGTGCCGGCCTCGACGATCAGGTGGTGCTTATCTCGAATGGCGCGATCGACCGCGCGCGCCATTTCGAGTTGCTCGTCGCGGTGCTCGTAGTTTTCCAGCCGAGCCGCAATTCGGCCCTCAGGACCCAGGATTTCGTCGGGAGTAAGCATCGTGCCAGGGTAACAGGTGGCGGGCTGTTGGGCTAGGGGGTGCGGGTTTACTCATCACGCCCGACCAATGGTATGTGGGCCGCCGCGTGGCTGTTTGGGGGGCTTGCAAAGGTCGGCATTCTCGCCGTGGGCCGCTTGCATTATAATCCGCTTCCACATGTAGGGTGCGTCCGCGACGCACCACCGAACTTCTGGTGCGTCGCGGACGCACCCTACGAGAAATCGAGACTTGAGTATCCGGCCCATGAAAATAATTCGTTCGGAATCAACCTTGCATGATGCAAGCTCGCACTATAAGGGGCTTTTCATTTTGGCCGCGGTTTTTACTACGCTGGGCGTGGTAGCGTTCGCGGTGGATATGCCGCTGGCTCGCTATTGCCTCGCAGGCAAGCTGCCCGGCGATATTAAGCGGTTGTTTAGCATGTCGGAGGTGTTCGGGCACGGGCTAGGCGTGCTGATGATCCTCGTGACCGTTTTCGTGTTGGATCCCGACCGGCGGCGCTCGGTTGCGCGTCTGGCGACGGCCGCGTTCGGGTCGGGATTGGCTGCGAATTGCGTGAAGATGATGGTTGCCCGCTGGCGGCCCCATTCCTTCGATCTGGAATCCGGCGGAGTATGGGACACGTTCTGCGGCCTCATGCTCCTCGGCGGCGAGAGCAGTAAGATGCAGGCCTTCCCCTCGGCCCACACGGCCACGGCCGTCGGGCTTGCTGTCGGCCTGTCCTGGCTATATCCCCGCGGCCGCTGGTTGTTCGCCACGTTCGCGGTACTGGTCGCCTGCCAACGCATCCAAAGCGGTGCCCACTTTCTCAGCGATACGCTCTTCGGGGCCGCGCTGGGTTGTGCGGTGGCAACGGTTTGTATCGAGTATGTGAAATGGTTCGATCGGTTTGAAGGGAAGTTGTCCGAGCCACCCGCGGATTGCTAGGCTTCGGTGTCGGACTGCTGGCCCTCGTCCAAATCCTCGAAGGCAGCGTCGACCGCTTGGGCCATCTCGGCGGAATTCAGTGCTTCGTCTTCGGGAACACTGGCTGCGGGGTCGCTTCCCAATTCGGCAAGCTTGGTTTCATGGGAGTTTTTGCCCGAGTCCTCAGTGGATCTGGTCGGAACGGTTGACGTTTGAGTGTCCGGGTTGTCGCTTTTTCGAAGCTTGGGATCGGTTTTATCGCCGTCTACGTCACCGTCGATTTCTTCGTCGGGTACAATCGGCCGCCCGCCACTGCCGCTTGAGGCCAGTTCGAAACCTAGCGGGCCCTCGTTGGAGCCGAGCAACGCGGCCGAAGACACCGGCTGGAATCGCAGCCGAGCGCCGTTGGTGTCGCTGGGGGCGAGTGAACCCGAGAGCAAGGCGTCGGCTGCCTCACGCGCAACGAAGCTCTCGCCGGCTGACTGGCCGTCAAGAGCCCGATCCATAATCAGCCAGGCCGATGCGATGGGGAAGACCGTTATTTGCAAGGTC
>CAZISU010000014.1:0-16893 GCA_964541935.1 uncultured Planctomycetaceae bacterium
CCACGCCCTCTAACTGGTATGGGAACGGTTCGAAGGGGAAATTTAGCGACCGCTCGACCATCAAGCTTTCCAGCGACGGCTGCAGTATATAGTCGAGACGATCTTTAAGCTTAACGACGTCCTGTGGGGGTTGAATTCGTGTGGAAGTTTTCGCAGCGGGGAATGTTGACGGCTTTGACGTCGACGCCCGCGGATCGTCGCTCTGGGCGAAGGTCTTACTGTCGTTCGAATCGTCGTTTGGGCAGGGGAACGAGAAACTCCGCACGCGCGGCCGGCATGTGCGTCCGATGGGTATCGAAACCACTTTGGGCGTTTGGCCCTTGATATCTGAGAGCCCGCAGGGAAGATCGACGCTTTGGGCGGCCAGATCGCCCAGTTCAACGCTCCAGCTATCGGTAGCAACCGTCAGATCGATTGTGGAAACCATTGGCTCGCTGCTGGGTTGCCAACTCGCCACGCCACCCGCATCAATGGCACCCAGGTCAACCGCGTCGAAATCGAAAAGGGCATTCATCACCTCTAACGCCCCCCCCGTCGAGCCTCTTCGATCGCTTCGCGTATCCTCCCGAATGGTTCGGCCAGATCGAACGATTCGCCCATATCCACCAGCCGCTCGGTGATAGCTTGACGATCCTCGCTCAAGCGGGTGGGAACGGCCAGATGGTTTCGCCCTAAATGGAATTCGGCCAGATCGGACCCCGACGCGTGGGCGGAATCGATTCGCCACGTTTTGTGCGACTTTGGAGCTTGTGATTCATTGCCATCCTCTGCTCCGTCGGCGTCGTTATGAGGTGAGAAAACCAGCGCCACGGGCATATCGACAAAATCGCGAACCGAAAGGGCCGCCTGGCAGTCGGTGCATACCACTAGCGGCCTGGAAGAGGCTTTCGCGAGCAGCGTCTGCCCAATCTGCTCACCATAGAGATACGGCTCCAAAGTCGGCCCGTAGAGAATCTCCTGGGCACGATTCGGCTTGATGGGGGCCGTGCAATGGAACTCCAGCGGGCGACCGCTGACGTTAAGGGAAAGATACCCCCCGAAAAGCCCCTCTTGCCCGTGATCCAAGACGGTCAGGAAGCCCAGTGTGGGTGTGGAGTTTTTTGTTTTTGTACCGGCCAGGGCCATAAGTTTTCCTTGTTTACCTGTCTTCGCAGTCCATCCCGTTTTACCGAAGTTGCACTTCCAAAGCGTTCATTGAACGGGCGGCTTGGACGTGAATCGGATCGGGGTGGCTGGGGACTTTAATCGGGTCGCTCCGAATGTGTTACCCAGCGGGTGGTATCAGCCCTGGCGGGGGTTGGCAGGGGAAAAAACGTTTCTGCGGCTGCTGTGGGCTAATTCTTGATCTTTTTTCAGCGGATCGCCAGTTCTTTGTAACTAGAGACTCGACTTTTAGTGCGGCTGCTGTTTATACTGGATCCTGGAGGGGATAAAACCACTATGAGCAAAGAACAACGTTCCGGACAACCAATGTTCAGTCAGATAGACGTTTCTCACGCCTCGGCGGGTGCCCCCCGTCCTGGGCAACACGGTCGCAGTGCATCTGAGCCGGGAGAGAATACCCAACTGCTGAGGGAGATTCTCTCCGCTCAGGATCGACAGAACGAGTTGCTAGAAGAATTGGTCACGCAAATCGGCGCTGCCCAGCGTCAGCGAGCTGTTGAACTGGGCGAGTGGAAGCAGGCCAATCCGGTTCTGGCGCGAAATTGTCGCCAAGCCGCCGAAGCGCTTAGCAAGGTGCAAACCGAGTTTCTCTCCGGCCTGACGGAAGAGATTCAGGATAACTTCGATGCATTTTGTGACGGCGAGTTTATGCTGAACGAGTTTGTCGATCGTTTCGGGCCACGGCTGGCGCACCTCAACGGCGTGCTCCAAGTCCTGACGCAATTGAGCAGCGTTCCCAGTCAGGCCAACACGCCCAACACACCCTAGTCGCTATTTGGGAGTTTCTCTACCTTGCGATTAGCGTCTGGCATCGTGTTCGGATTACTCTTGATTACAGTGGCCGCATGCAGGCCCTCTGGCGACGTTACTGCGGAACAGAATGCTGCTGCGGAACTGGATGCTGTAAAGAAATCCGCCCAACTGCCGCTGCGGCTTGACGACGCCTGGCCACTGTTTCGCGGCGATCCGGCTGCCAGCGGCGTGGCTCGCTGTGATTTATCGCAGGATCCGCAGCTTCTTTGGACGTTTTCTGTTGAGGACGGCGGTTTCGAAGCCACGGCTGCAATTGCTGATGCGATGGTGTATGTGGGCTCGACGGACGGCCGACTCTATGCCATACATCTAGACAGTGGAAAAAAAGCCTGGGATTTCCCCACCGAGTTGGGTTTCGTGACCGCGCCGGCCGTTTGTGACGGGCGGGTTTATATCGGTGACGACGATGGACGTTTTCATTGCCTCGACGCCAAAACAGGTGAGCCGCTGTGGCACTATGACGCCGAGGCCGAGATCAGCTCGGCCGCCAACTTCTATCGCGGCAACGTGCTTTTCGGCTCCCAGGATTCGACGCTGTATTGCCTCGATGCGCAAAGCGGAGAACTCGTTTGGAAGTTCCAGAGCGAGGACCAGATCCGTTGCAGCCCTAGCGTGGTCGGCGAGCGGGCTTTTGTGGCCGGCTGCGACGGCGAATTGCACGTTGTTGACTTGAACACCGGCCGGCAGACGAAAAGCGTGCCGCTCGATTCGCCCACCGGCTGCACGCCCGCCCTTTCTGAGAACATGGCATACGTCGGCACCGAAGGCGGCGTGTTGTATGCCGTCGATTGGCGGGCCGGGCGCATCGTTTGGACCTATGAGAATCCCGAGCGAACGCTGCCCATCCGTTCCTCGGCCGCGCTGAGTGCGAAGGTGGTTCTGATCGGATCTCGCGACAAATCCTTGCACGCCATCGACCGGGGCACGGGCGAATTGCTTTGGAAGTTTCCCACCCGCGGACGTATCGATGGCTCGCCGGTTGTCGTGGGCCGTCGCGTTTTCGTGGGCTCGGACGACGGACGACTTTATGCCGTCGACCTGGCAACCGGCAAGCAGACGTGGAAATATGAAACGGGCGGATCGATCACCGCCTCACCCGCAGTAGCCGCGGGACGTCTAGTGATCGGAACGGACGATGGCGACCTTTTCTGTTTCGGTGCAAAGCCCCAGTAGTTTGGGCCGCTAGAACAGCACACAATGGATTCCCAAGGAGTGTATTGCAGATGTGAGGCAGTGGTAACGGCTACATAGAGCAGGTTGTCCTCCGTAGATAGACATTCCTGTCCTGCACGGTTATGATCGATGAAGAAATTTCTTTCATTTGTATATCCGGGCATTTGCCCATGGCATCGACGCCAGATCCGTGGCCTCCGTCATGGCTATAATAAAGGAGCAGAGTAGTGTTGTGGTTGAATTATAGGAACTATTGCGAGACTTTCCAAACAGATAAGCTCTTGGTTCTTGATCGATTCAGTGGAACCACGGAAATATTTTATCGACATGACTTGTTAGACAAATACTCTTTTTTTAATTACAATACCTTTTTTTTATTTCCGGAGATTACTACATTCTCTCTGATACTCTATTGGCTTATTATATTTGGAATAATGAAATATATATTCGCATAGGATCGCTGGAAATACCCCTTCACCAAAATGTGGTGGTAAATGTTGATGGGCCGAATGAGAGTCGCACATTCACAGTTCAAGAGGATGACAAAACTGTGGCGCAAATCCAATATTCTTTGTCACCAGATAAACCTAACAATCCCGATTGCTTTCCAGAATATGTAGAAGAAGAAGATTATGACTATGGTCTTTTTTTGAGCAATATTTCTAATAACCTCGATAGATTGAAATATAGTCTTGAGGCAGAAGTAGAGAACGAGAATAAAAGAAAGGCAAGCGGCTTTTATAACGTGGAAAGAAAATTACTGGAGGCAAGGGGATGGAAGTTTAATCTGAGAACCGGCGACTATCATCCTCCCGGGTGAAGAAAGCTGAGGGAATCGAATCAGGACGCCATGAGAGAGCCGAGGGGCCAAGAAAAGTAGGCTTGGGATCGTTTATCCAATCCTGCAAAATCATTTTTAGGAGACCACCTTATATTATACCTCGGTATCGACCAACAAAAGAGCCAGTTGACCGTGAATTAACACGGCGAAGATGGATCGGTGGTCCTTAAAGCGGTAGGTAAGTAAGTACGGGGAAACAAAGAGTGCCAGGACCATACGGCCTTACTGATTTCCAACGATGGGGTGCGTTAGGCGGTTCCAAATAGCAAAAGGTTCCACCGATCACTTTTTAGGACTTAAACATGTTCGAATGGCTCGAAGAGGAAATGCGGTCTATCAAGACTCCTAAGTTTCACTTAGTAGATGGGCCTATAACTCAAGAACAAGAGACTTTCGTCCGTGAATCTCCGCTGGAAGTACCTTCTTCGTACAAAAATTTTGTAGTTAAGTTCGGTAATACGAGACTGTATCGACAAGGGACAGGATATCAGATACAAGTATATGCGGTACCCGTGGAAACAGAATCTCGAAAAGGTGAGAAACTAATCCATTTTGGCCGCACGGATATGGGACTGTCATATTTTAAGGAAGATCTGCTCTTGGCTGGTGAAGAGTGTCCAGTGTTCGATTGGACTGGATCGACCAGCAGTCTTCGACGAGCAGCTGATGGATTCGAAGATTGGTTAAACAGGAAATGCAAGGCATCCCGCCGCCAATATAAAAAAACGGAATGGGCAGGAATATTGCAAGGGCCCAAACCATTTACCAAGCAAGAACAGGCGATAGTTGAAGCGCGAGAACAGTTTAGCTGGCGTGTTGTTGGGATAGCAAAAAATGGCGATCTGAAGTTTGAAGTAAACAATGGCTCAAGCATGATCCTGCCGTATCTAGGTATCAATATTAGATGCAAATCCAATGGTCAAATAATTGGTGGTGTCTGGCTGCCAATATCGCACATCCAACCCGGGCATAAGGCAATAGTTAATATGGATTGTTATAAAGATCACCTTCATTCGCAAGACGTGGATCCTTTTGACAAACCGAGGCCGGGGCCTGAAGATCGTGATTGTTATTGGGAATTCAAACCAACTCAAACCGAAAAAAGCCCGCCCCATTAAAGGGCCAAGATTATCAATTAACTTTAACGATCAACACCCGAACTTGAAGCCAAGGCTGAAAGGTGTCTTGACAGTTCTTGTTTTATAAAACCTTTCCTCGTTGCTGTTTAGATTTGAATTTGTCCAGTAGAGATAACCTTGTTCATGCAGATAAAACATACGGCGTTGATGACGTGCGTCATACTTGTTGTTTTGACGTTTGTGTTTTCCGGACCGGCTGCGAGCCAGATGCGGGCCGAGATTAGCATTGGCGATCCGCTTGGGCGGTGCGACCGGCTGGTTTCGATTGAGGGGCAGCGGGAAGTCGAGCTGACGGCCGAGTATTCAGTGGATGACGGTGCTAGTTGGCATGCGGCCACGATTTATCTGGGCGCGTCGAGTGAGCAGCGGCGGGCTAGCTCGGTTGATGATTGGAATCGCACGGTAAAAACCGGGGTGATCCCCGCTGGTTCGGTGCCTTGCCTTTGGAACTACTTTTTCGATCTTAAGTCCGGTATAGACAACGTGCGGTTTCGTCTAAGGACGGCAAAGCCCCCAGCCGAGGTCGTTCTTGAAAAAAACGTCGATCTCGGCTGCGAGAAAGAGGTGGTAGTGATCGATGCTGCAAACGTAGCTGGGATGTGCGGCGGAGCATTGCCGCACTCGTGGACTCTTACGGCAGGCGGCGTAAAAGATACGGGTGTTGAATCGATCACGTGCAAGGTCGACGACGAGGTTAAGAAGAATCCGACCGCGCTTGTCTTGAAACCGCGGCTAAAGGGCTGGTATCGAGTTTACCTCGGCATGGAGCCATATTCGACGTGCAGGATTTGGCTCTCGCGAGTGAACGCACGTTATGAAGTGCCCAACTATTATAATTCAAGCAAGAAGAACTATAAGAAGCGGATCCGTTTATGTCGCGAGTCGAAGATATGCGAAGCTGAGATGACTGGCCAGGATGTTTGCATCTCGCCCGGGGGAGCCCGGGTTTGGCAAGACACTTGCATCCGCTACGTGCGATTTGTGCCGATGAGCCAGGTGGAGGTCGCCGCACGCCTCGAACTGCGGCGCGTGGCGCGTGAAAAAGGCCGCCCGTTTGTGGGCTATGTCGAACCGTGTACGCCTTGTCATTACGAGCCGGAATCGCTCACGATGGCTGAGCATATCCGCAACGAAATGAAGCTCAATCAGATACGGGGTTCGACAGACGTTTATATGCATGTGGTCCGTATCGGCTCCAAGCCTTGGTATTATAGCGATGTGGAGGAGCGATTTACGGGTGATACGCCGAATTGGTCACGTTGGATGAAAGAGGGCGACCCCATGGCGTTTGGTGTCGAGCAGGCACATCGGCACAATCTGAAGTTTTTTGCCGACGCCGGCATGAACGCCTGCTACTTTGAGAAGAAAGGGCATTACAAAGACTTCGCCGGCAATTTCGTGAAGCAAAATCCGCAGGTGGTTTGCCCAACATTCAACAAGCACTGCATGGACTATCGGCGCCCGATTGTGCGCAACTACGTTGTTTCGATAATCGCCGAGTTGTTGAGCAAATACGACGTTGACGGTATTAACTTGGATTTCGCACGTTGGGGACACCGAGCGGCCTATGATCGAGAATCCTTGATCGATGTTTTGCGTCAGATTGATAAACATCGCAAAGAGGCCGAGAAGAAACGGGGGCATGCGGTGCTGATCTCGACGCGAGTGGATTTCGACCAGCCGCCCGCAAAAGGTGAGCCTGAACCAATATTCGTGGCGGCCGTTCGCGCATGGGCCAAGCAAGGTCTGGTCGAGCGAGTGATGGTGAATTTCGACGGAAAGATATCCGCGCACGCGGCGTTGGGGCATTATTTAGACGCCATCAAAGGCACCGACACCAAGCTCTGGGGCGACCTTTACTGGGGCACGTGGCCGCAAGGCGGCGGAGCGGACAAAGATGTATCGATTGCCCGCGGCTGGGTCGAACAAGGCCTCGACGGCGGTTTTTTCTACTACATGCGAGCGCGTCCCATCGATTTAGAAGATGTGAACTGGCGTCTGCGGACAATCGACTTTTTGGACGTGCATTCCAAAAACTAAATTATATGTCCATCCGCTCTAGTGACGCTCGAATTTCATTCTTTATTTCTGGCAACGAATTGAGACATTGCGACGGCTCTTCCAGGGGAGTGACGCAGCCCGTGACTGGATCGAAATCAACGGGGCCATATTGGGCGGGCTTACCTGTGTTGCGGAGGCTCTGGTCGTAGGCGTCTCCGCCGCTGTAATGCCAGAACTCGTAGGGGTATTCCACGAAGCCGCCTTGTCTGAAAATGGTTGTTATTTCCTGACGGTTGCGCATGGCTTGCGGGCTGACGAAGGGGGAGTTCATGGGAGTTAACTCGGACATTTCCAGGTATGGCCCTCCGCGATCGATCTCGTTGCCGGTGTTAAGGTCGAGGACTGAGATGTCAATGGCGCTGCCCGACATATGTGTGCCGATCTTTGGTATCTGGGCCACAAGGCCTAGTAAGCGTTTGAAGAAGAAGTCGGTATCGGGTGTTTGTCCCCCCAGTTCCCATACGACTCGGCGGAGGACCGCGTCGAAAACAAGAGGTTGAAGCCCAATGCCTTTTTGTATGGCCCGGCTTCGATAGCCATCCTCGACTCGCATGATCCAGCCACGGCGATTGAGCCGGCGGGCGGTATCGATGAAACCGGCGATTTGTCCTTCACGGAGTACGAATGCGCGGGGCAAGCCGTTGAAATGCGGTCGGTCGGAAAACAAGACCTCGACATGGGCCTCGGTTGCCGCGTGCGGCAGAGAAAGCAGACACTGGCCGCATTCTTCCACCGGATAGTCCATTATCCTCATCATGAAGGCATGGGCTTCGTCCAGTTGAGCGGTCCAGTAACTGCGTCTGGCAACTTGATCGTGTGTCATCTAATCTACTATTCCAATTACTGTTGCACTTGTTGTGGCCGAGCACGTTTGCGGCGATTACCGCAAGCAGATCAACTATTTCCGACTGGTGGTTGGATGACTTTTCATGCGGCTCTTTTATCTTGAACGGCGTAACATCATAATTTCAGCATGGCACAGCACCAATGGCCCTCGGGCATACTGTCCATGCATCCATTGTATGCTTGTCCGCGAGTGTCGACAAGTTTCACATTTCGCTGTATCGAAACGTGGAGGTCAGTTGCTCAGCGTCTCGCTGGGGCGTCTCCCACTACTAACTGTAGTAAATCGGCCAACTTGCGGGTAGGTCGTCAGTTTTCACTGGTTGGGTGAGATCATTGACTTAAATGGTGTGTTGCTCTATTCTTACGGAGATGATTTATTAGGCTTCGACAAAATGGAGTATCTGTCATGCTGCGACGTGCGGGCTATGGCTTGTACAGACTGATGACCCTGGATTTCATGCCGGCCCCGTGGCGGATCATGTGTTTTCTGGCGTTGGGGGTTCTGGCGGGGCTTGGGCTGGCGGTTGGCAAGGTCTCGCGGGCAACTTCTTATCTTAGTGATGATCCCGAAGGGTGTGTTAATTGTCACGTGATGCAACCGCAGTATGCATCTTGGCAACGATCTAGTCACGCCGGCGTGGCAACCTGTAATGACTGCCACGTGCCTCATGAGACGGTATTCGATGCTTATGCCTTCAAAGCACGCGACGGCATCTACCATTCGACCATCTTCACGTTAGGATTAGAGCCGCAAGTCATCGAGATGTCGTCCGCTGCGATCCCGGTAGTGGAAAGCAACTGCCGACGTTGCCACGCTCAAACAATAGAAGACGTGAGCGTGCATGCACATGAATCCGGCGAGCGGCGTTGTTGGGACTGCCATCGCGAGGTGCCTCACGGAAGGGTTAGAAGTCTTTCGTCGGTTCCGCGTGTTGTGATGCCAGAACTCCCGTCTGTGCTTGAACCACAGGTTCCTACGATAGGCGGCCGTAAACCTCGACCCGAGCAAAAAACAAAACCGTGAGCGATATGAGCAACGAAAAGAAAACCAGCGAATCCGAGCCAAAAGTAGAAACGCAGCAAATCCGCCGACCCTGGCTGGGATGGTTATTGTTTGGTGCAACTACGATTGCCGTTTTTATCCTGGCACTGCTTTTTGCATCGGTGATGGAACATCGTAACGAGGCAAAGGTTCGCCCGCCGCTGGTTAAAATCGATCCGCTAGAATCAGACAACAGCAAATGGGCGGCAAACTGGCCGCGGGAGTACGCTTCCTACGAGAAGATGCAGGACGACAGCACGAAAACAAAATACGGCGGCGCTTTTCCGCGCGACTATCTGAAAGAAACGCCGGCCAACGTCATCCTCTTCGCGGGCTACGGGTTTTCCAAGGAGTATCGTCAGGCGCGGGGGCATTTTTATGCGATCGAGGATATAACAGAGACCAAACGCGTGGGAGCCAAAACGCCGGCCACATGTTGGACATGCAAGAGCCCTGACGTGCCGCGGAAGATGGTCGAGTATGGGAAGAAGAAGTTGGGTGACGGTAAGTCAACTTTCGAGGAACTTTTATTGGCAGGAGCAGGAGAGTTCTACGGTCAGAAGTTCCAAGATCTGAAGGGAGATATCACGCATCCGATCGGTTGTTTGGATTGTCACGATCCAGAAACAATGCAGCTTCGTATCACGCGGCCGGCGCTAATCGAAGCGGTCGAGCGGCAGGGGCGGGATATCAACAAAGTGTCGCATCAAGAGATGCGGACGCTGGTCTGTGCCCAATGCCACGTGGAATATTATTTCAAGGGCGAAGGCAAGTATCTTACGTTTCCGTGGGATGAAGGTACGACCGTGGAGGATATGGCAAGCTATTACGATAAGAGTAAATTTTCGGACTGGACACACGCGATCAGCAAAGCGCCCATGGTCAAGATGCAGCATCCAGACTATGAGGTTTACCATACGGGCATCCATTCTTTCCGCGATGTCTCCTGTGCGGATTGCCATATGCCTTATAAAACAGAAGGCGGCATGAAATTTACCGATCATCAAATCCAAAGCCCGTTGTTGAATATCGCCAACTCGTGTTCGGTGTGTCACCGTTGGGGCGAGGATGAGATCCGCGAGCGGGTAACGTCCATCCAGGATAAAGTTCGCGAAGGCCGCGATCGCGCGGAACGGGCCGTTTCGCTGGCCCACTTCGACATTGCCGCCTGTATGCAAGCCGGAGCCACCGATGCCGAGCTCGTTAAGGCCCGAGATCTGGTTCGGCAAGCGCAACTCCGCTGGGATTATGTAGCCGCCAATAACGGCATGGGGTTCCATTCTCCCCAGGAGTGCATGCGAGTTCTGGGTGCTGCCGTTGACATGGCACAGGAATGTCGCCTCGAATGTGCCCGCATCCTGGCACAAAAGGGCTACACCGAGCCGGTGAAATACCCCGACTTTTCGAGCAAAGAGAAGGCTCAAAGTCTGATCGGTCAATTCGGCGAGGGCAAGCCGCCCGCGTTGCTTTCGAAGCCAGCTAAACCTTCCGCACAGCAGCCGTAAGTGGCAATCGAGGCATTCAGCAAAGCGATCACTGTCGCCCAGGATCTTCCAGTTCCGGCTGAGCCAACCCAATTGTAAGTGTGGAAGACTGTGCTTGCGATCCGTGAGACGAACTCTACTACGAATACAAGACTTGGCTAGTCGATCCCCAACTGTTTCTGGATTCGCTCGAGCGAAATCCCCTTTGTCTCCGGCAAGACGAGCCATACGAAGAAAAAGTGGGCGACCATCATTGCTGAGAAAAACGCGAAACAGTTGGCCGGGCCGATCCAGGAGAGGTTGGCGGCGATAGGGAACGTTTGCGAAACCACGGCCGCCATGGCCCAATGCGTGAAGCTGCCCAGGGCCTGGCCTTTGGCGCGGACCTTGTTGGGGAAGATCTCGGAGATGAACACCCAGATCACGGCCCCTTGCGAGAAGCCGAAAAAGAGGATGTAGCCGATGAAATAGGCCATGATCTGGCGGCCCACATCCTCGGCGTCACCGATGGTGTAGAACTTCCAGGCGACCAGCGCCAGAAAGACTACCATGCCCACCGATCCCACCATCAGCAATAACTTGCGGCCGAATTTGTCCATCAGCGCCATACCGATTGCGGTGGAGATGACTAGAGTAATGCCGACGGGGATGGATTGCAGCAGGGCCGTGCTAGAATCCGAACCACTCATGGCAAACACTTTGGGAGCGTAATACAAGAGGGCGTTAATGCCGGTGAACTGGTTGAACGCCGCCAGGGCCACGGCCGCCATTATAGGGAAGTTGTACTTTGCTTGAAAAAGTGGTTCGTGGGCGACGTCGAACTGTTCGTGCAGCGATTCGACGACCTCGTCGACTTCTGCATCCACGTCTTCGGCGCCAAGTTTCGTGAAGACGGCGCGGGCTTCGTCGATTCGTTGCTTTTCGATCAGCCAGCGTGGGCTGCGCGGGATCGTAAACAGCAGGCAGAAGAACAAAGCGGCGGGCACGGCCTCGACGCCGAACATCCAACGCCATTGGTCTGCTTCCGCGATCATTGGGCAACTGGCCACGGCGTAGTTCGACACATAAGCCAGGCAGATCCCGAAGCAAACGTTGAACTGCTGTGTGCAAACCAGGAACCCACGGATTTTGGGTGGCGAGATTTCGGCTATGTACATGGGCGAGACGACCGATGCCCCACCCACGCCGATCCCGCCGATGAAGCGGAAGATCAGTAGCGACGTCCAATCCCAGGCGATACCGCACCCGACGGCCGAGATGATGTAGAAGATAGCCATCCACAGCAGTACGGTGCGACGTCCGAATACATCGGAAGGCCGACTGACGACGATGGAGCCCAGGATGGTTCCAATCAGAGCGCTGGCCACGGTGAACCCCAAGCCACCTTGAGTCAAATCAAAGACTGACTCAAGTTGTCCGGTGGTGCCGGAGATTACGGCCGTATCGAAACCGAAAAGCAGTCCCCCCAAGGCGGCCACGATAGTACTGCGAACAAGGCATGCGTTAATCTTCACAACAATTTCTCCATACGGTGGTAACGGTTTTGCGTACCGGTTTATACCATGCATTTGTACTTACGGGCGGCTGTCGCAGCGGCCGTAGTTTTAATGAATTGGTGTCAGCCAGGCGAAAGTGTTACGCACGAGTTTATCCCACTCCTTCCACTTCCAAAAAGGGATTTGATCTTTAGACGCCTCGCCCATTGGCGTGCCGAGGAATACCGCCACGCGGCCCTTGCCATATTTCCCGAGAACCAAGAGCGGTCTTTTTCCCGCTTTGAGCACTTGCGTGCTACCTGGTTTCGGACGAGTATCATGTATCCAGTAAACGTGTGGTGAATCGCGGAGATCTAAGTCCTTGATGATCGCGTGTTCTTTTGCTACGGAGAACGGCTTACCCTTCTTTTTCCATTTGATATCAAAAGGCCCGGTTGTCTCGACCGGCAAGATATCGGCAAAGACAGTGCCATCGTATTTGCCCGCACCGTAAGTAAAAGGTCCGCCGAGGACAACTAGCCCGCCACCTTTTTTCACAAAGGATTCGATGGCCGCCAACCCGGACTCCTTGATCGAGTCGTAATTCACGTCGCTCATCACCACCACGTCGAAGGCTGACAGCTCTTTTTCGTTTGCAATGAAATCCGCTCCGTCGGTGCGGGCGTTGGAGATGCGAAGCGTGTGCCCTGGGATCGGTTCGAGGGATTCTTTTATGCGGTACCATTGCGTATAAAGGCCGAAGTATAGCAGGACTCGCGGTGGTTTTTTCTGCGCAGTAGCCGTCGCGGAAGAATCCGCCGCGTCCTGGCCGGATGCCGATGCCGCCCCCGTGATAGCGTTTTGGGAGGCCGCGAAAAGAACGACAGTTATTACTAGGATAGCCAGTTTCTTATTCATCAGGGCATTTTTCATTGGTTACTTTTTGAGTTTGAAGACTACAAGGGTATAGTAATGGAAACTGGGCAGGTTGACCTTTACGCAACCGCGACTTTTTTTGACATCGAGTTCCACTTGCACTGGATGCAGATGTTCCTCTCCCCACTGGTAGGGCCGAAGAGCCCAGGCTTTTTCGACGGATGCACCGGCCGGAGCCTTGAAAGCTACTTCAACGTCCGAGGCGGCGGGCGGATCCTCGGGCACCTTCCACTCGGGTTTTTCGGTGGTTGGCGAGTTAAGTATATGCAGCATATACAAGGTTTCTCCGGAACTCGTCTCCGCAAAATCCGTGCTATGCAACACGGGATAAGTAATTTTCTTATAAGTATCTTTCAGGTACGCGGACTTTTTCCACCATAGTTCTCGATCGCTCTGCACGTGGAAGAACTTTCCAGCTTCGATTTTATTTATATTCTCATCCCATAGGAGACTCGAGTGGCGGGTCATAAACTGAGCGAACGGACGGGACGGATAACGGGTGTTCCAGCAGGGGTGCAAATTATAGGCGAGAAACAACGCTCCCATATGGTTTGCGGCGACCCAAGCCTCGCGCGAGGTCTTTACTTCCTCGTCGCTAAGACTGTCAAGAATCTCCGCGTTCCAGAGCCAGCCGCTGTTGAACACCACTGCTTTTTTCTGCTCGTCATTATCATTGCCGTAGCCCGGTTTTTTCGCGTACCAGTCGTACCAGTGTCGCCATGGGTGCTGGATGAAGATGTATCCCTGGTTTTCAATAAGCATGGAGGAGTTGGTGTCTTCGAGGCAGACCTTCATGGTCTTGGGGCCGGGGGCGAGTACCACGATCAAATCCTTGGTGGGTGTGAGCCGAAATGTTCCGTTATACCAGAACGCAAAATTCGGCAATTCCTGTCGTATGATCCTGCGGCAGAGACGTGCGTGTTGCGCCGAAAGTTCATCGACGTTTCCACCGCCACCGGCGGGTTTGCCGTTCCAAGAGTACCCGTCGTGGACAAAGAAATGCCCGTCGAACATCACGCCGTCCCAGCCGAACATCTTAGCCGAGGCGGCGATCTCGCGGGCGCCGTATTCAACCGCCGCGGGGTCAGTGAAATCGACCACGCCGAATTGCCAACGGGGCGGCTTTTGTGTCACCGGTTTGGCCAGGTCTATGGGCGAAAGGGGCTCGGAATAGTTGAAAAAAGAGCCGTCCTTATCTCGCAACACCCATTCTGGATGCCGCCGTGCGAATTCGAAGCCTTGCGGTCCGCAAAACGTATACTTTGCATAGGTACTGATCTTGTTGCCCTTCGCGTGAATCGCGTCGATGCGAGACTTCATGCTGCTTGTCGATTTTGGATACATTGCCTGACCGGAATACCATTTTTTTTCATCGGGCGTCAATTCGGAGAAATCGTCCGGTGCCCAGGCAAACTCCATTCCGAAGTTGTTGTAGGTTTCGAACTGGCCAAGGTCTTGCGGCAAATGTTTAGGGGGCTTCCATGCAGTAACTAGGTTTACTCGCAACCACTGGTCCGCCACCTGATAGAACTCACTCGCGGACGAGACGGTTTTGCCGTCGCTAATGAAATCCACTCGCAATTCCCGACCGTACGTCCACGCGCCGACGTTCCAGGCAATGGCGATATCTTTCTTTTGCTCGCCCGGGGAGAGCGTAACGTCGACCTCAGCAACCTTTCGCGTGTCATCAAGCCCCCTGGTTTCGTAGGCGACGATTTTCCCGCTAACTGGCTGTTTTCCGGTATTATTGATCCAAACCGTGGCAGTAGCGTCCTCATTCAGTTTATAAAGCACTTTGTTCGGTATCACCCGCTGGACAGTTATTTCGCCCTGCGCACCAGGCACCAAAACGCTCAGGCATACAATTACAGCAAGCCCCGCGATAAGAAATGAACACCTTTTCGTCATTTTCAACTTTCTCTCTCGTGTTGTTTGAACCACTCGCCAAATTGTGGCAATGAACCGTCGAAGAATACGAGTTGGCCCGTGATCTCCGCGCGGTCACCCGGCAACAGGTCCGGGAAACGCGGGTCGGCATGCATGCAGGGATGTAGCGGGTTGCCGATCAAAGAGAATGTATCGTCGTACCAAGTCATGGCAACAAGCCTCTGGGCCCGCGATGATTTTGTCACCAACACCGGCAGATCGGCTGCCTTTGGTCCGCTCCGCCAGCCGATACGGAACTTCCCTTCGGCACTGGCTTGCTTCGCTTCCGACATCGGTATCCACTTGCCTGCCACGCTGACGAATTTGTTGTTCAACGTGTTTTCGCGAAACTCGGTGCAGTGTTTCAACAGCGAGCAAGTTTGTAGTTGGATTTTGCGTAGTGGCTTTCGGCCGCCGTTTTTGATGAATAGCTTCATTTGGACGCGGCCTGCTATTGGGGCGACGTCTTGCTTCGCGAGCAACGAGCCTCCGAACACGACGCCGTTGGGCAATTGCCGTTCGAAACGCAGTCCGTCATCTATTTGCCGCCAGGGCACTCGCGGCAGATCCGCAAACATTTGAGCCGGTGGCGAGTATCCGTGGCTCAGGTACAGCAACCCTTGATCGCAGAATATCGCCTCCGGAAAGTCAAGAATAATGAAGTCTGGCAGCCAGGCCGTACACCAAGGCGTCCGCACCCAGGCGATCTGTTCGAAAGGCCAATTGGGCCGCCACTGGCCGGGCAATACAAGCAGGCCCGGCAAGGTTCGGTTTTTATTGGAATTGTCAGGCTCGGTGGATTCCGACGCGGCGGCCGTATTGCTCGACAGCAGACCGGAGCCGGCAAGCGAAAGCGCAAGGGTCGACTCAGCCGAAAGACGTAAAGCTTCACGGCGGTTAATCGCATTCATTTTTCACCTCGGCAACGTCGATTTTCATGGGCCCAAGCAATCCGGACTGCATTAAAGGCGTTTTCTTGGTAAAACGACCGGTGATGTTTGTATTGGTGAATCTCTTCTTCGCGGGCAAAAACAGATCGCCAATGAGCCGGTTCGGCCAGAGATTCGTTACCTCAACCTCAATGACATTTTTGCCCGGCTTGATCGCTTTGGTGATGTCCATGCGGAAAGGCGGTTTCCAGAGTATGCCGAGGTTTTTGCTGTTGAGCGTAACTTCGGCAATTTGCTTGACTTCACCCAGGTCGAGAGAGAAATGTTTGTGTCCTTTCAACATCGCCGCGGGGACATCGAATTCTTTCCGATAGCTCGCCGTGCCGGAGAAGTACTTTATGCCGGGGTCGGCATCTTCCGTCCAGGACTTCAATTTCGCAAAAACCGTGGACTCGGGTGCTCCCCATCCCTTGGGAAAACGAACCTGCCACGGACCATTTATGTTCAGCGGTTTCGCGGTGGTCTTTATCTCACACTGAGTAACCTTGCCTTGTGCGTTGGTGAGCTTGTATTTGCCCGGTTTCCATACCCGCAGTTCCATGGCATTATCTTTCCCACTAACAAGTTCGGCGAAGGGAAAGCTCCCGGGTATTCCTGACGCAAGCGGAAGAATAGCTTTATCGTTTCTCGCTATGGAAATGATTCGATTGTTGTCGGGGCTTTTTCGGAAGACAACAAACACCGAGCCGAAGGGGGCCAATCTCAACGGCATCCGCGTGTGCCCATCGGCCATGTCGTACAGATATTGTTTGCTCATTCGGCCCGTGTCCGGGTGCCACAGTTCGGGGGCCTTGCCGGTTACCCGAAATGTACACTCTGCTTCTTCGAAGCGGCCTTTGCGATTGGTCACGAAATAGATTTCCGTATTTTCGCAACTGCGGTGAATATAATCCAAGTGAGCGTCTGTTTGGCTGCTAGTGAATTCAAAATCGGGTTTGGCACCATCGGATAAAAGAATTTCTCGCAAGGGTTTGCCCCAAATGATCCGTCCCTTTCCAAATGCATGTTCGGTAACCGTCTTGCCGTCGCAGGGGCCCCACAGC
>CAZISU010000015.1:0-16784 GCA_964541935.1 uncultured Planctomycetaceae bacterium
AACGACACCGTTTTGCTAACCGCCGGAGCAAGCGCGCCGGAGGACGTCGTGCAGGATTGCGTACATTTTCTAGTTGAGCATTTCGCCGCCACGGTCGAACTGCGCACCGTTCGTCAGGAACGGCTCAGTTTTCTATTGCCCGAACCGCTTCGCAAAACAAAGGATTAGCCATGTCCATGAAGATCAACGACCTGGAGTTTTTTCTGGTCGAGTTGGAATGCGAAATCAGCTCGCAACCGATCCGCCGTTTGCTCACGCGGTTAACGACCGACTCGGGCGTTTTGGGCTGGGGCGAATCTTCGTCTAAGTGGCGGCCGGAAGAATTGCCCGCCCGTCGCGAGGCCCTCTTGCCGGTCCTGGCCGGTCGCAATGTTTTCGATATCGAAGAACTGCTGCGTCTGGACGAGCTTAGCGAGCCCGGGCCGCGCTGTGGGACAGAGTTGTTTTGTGGATCGGGACTGAGCTGCGGAATCGAAATGGCCTGTTGGGACGCGTTGGGCCGTTCGCTGGGCCGGCCGCTGGCGCATTTGTTCGGCGGAGAATATCGACGCCGCATCCCGCTGACGATACGCCTGGGGCAAGGGCCCGCCGATCTGGTCGCGCAAGTCGCCTGGGCGTCGGCCGAACAGGGCTTCCATTCGCAAATCATCACATCCAGCGGCGATCCGCAGCGCGACGCACGCACTGTGGCGGCGGTTCGCGAAAGTATCGGCGACCGAGCCGAGTTGCGACTGGACGGCCAAGCCGCTTTCGACGCGCCGGCCGTGCGCGAATTGTGCCAGGAACTCGAACCCAGCGGATTGCAAATGTTCCTCGACCCGCTGCATACATGCTCCATGGCGGACATGGCCGCCTTGCGACGACAGACGAGCGTGCCCTTGGCCATGGGGCGCACGATTCGTTCCGCGGCCGACGTGCTGGCCGTAGCCCGTAGCGGGGCAACCCACATGGTCGTAATCGATCCGGAGATGGTCGGCGGTTTAACACGCACACGGCAGTGCGTTGCCGTGGCCGAGGCGGGCGGTCTGGCCGTATCGCTAGGCAGCCGCCCCACGACCGGCCTGGGCGTGGCCTTCATGCTACAACTCGTGGCTGCAACACCGGCCCTGGCAAGCGGCAACGAATCGGCCTACCATCAACTCGGCGACGACGTGCTGGCCGAGCGGCTGGAAATCATCGACAGCATGGCAGCCCTGCCCCAAGGCCCGGGCATCGGCGTCGAAATCGATCACGCGAAGATTGAACGCTATCAGGTTATGTAACCGGGTGGCCTACCGCTCGGGTATCTCCGAAATCCGCAAATTCCTGAACGACAGATCGGTCGTGGGGTCGTGGCCCTGGATGGTGATCGTGCCCGGCTCTAGACGCAGTCCGCGGCGGGGGTTTTCGTTGGGCTTACGGTTGTCGGTCCAATCGCTGACCTGATAGCCGTTGACCCACACGGCCACGTGCTTGTCGTCGGCGTGGATGGTTTTCGTGAACCACTCGAAGTCGTTAGCGACCACGCGGCGCGCGTTTTGGCGACGGAAGATACCGCCGGTGCCGCAGTCTTGCGGTTTGCTGCGGTCTCCGTCCTTGAAGCCGTTTTGGATCTGGCTCTCGTAGCCATTCATGATGTCGCCGGGGATGCAGCGGTAGAAAATGCC
Source organism: uncultured Planctomycetaceae bacterium (assembly GCA_964541935.1). Classification (GTDB taxonomy): domain Bacteria; phylum Planctomycetota; class Planctomycetia; order Pirellulales; family Thermoguttaceae; genus JAFGTN01. The sequence goes on from CAZISU010000015.1 coordinate 1,647, forward strand.
CGAGTTGAGCGCCTTGCCGTTGACGAAGACATCGAGTTGCAGCGTGAAGTCGCCGTATTGCCTCTCGGTTTCGATCTGGCCCTTGCCGTCTTTGATATTCAGCTCGCCTTTTTCAGTGACGCTACAAACGCTTTTAAGTTCAGGATAGGTTTTCCAACCAGTTAGATCTTTCCCGTTGAAAATGCTTTTCATGGCCAAGGGCTTGAGTTTGACGTTGCGGAATTCGATTGGCCCGGTGTCGAAGTTCTGGCCGATAAAGCCGCGTCCCAGCGGCTTGGGATCGGTGTAGTCGAGCACCTCACGACCATCGAGTTTGACGCTGATGTGGGCGCCATTGGCGGTGATCTCCAAGGTTTGCCACTGGCCGGGCTTGACCGCGGTGCCGCTTGTGCAAGACTTGCGGTCAATAAGGCTGCCGGTCGGAAAAGCAGGATTGCCGCTAATGGCTACGGCGTAGGACTTGTGCTTGAAGCTGGAGACGCGCGGCGGCGTGCGCAGCAAGACGCTGCTTTTCGAATCGGCCGCGGCGCGGAAGTCCAGCTTTAGTGCATAGTTGCCCCACTGGGAGGTCGTTCGCAGTAGACGCGAGTCGTCCGTGAGTTCCAGATGCGAGACGTCCCTGACTGTGAGAACACCGTCTTTAGCCTTCCACCTAATGTTATCACGCCAACCGAAGAGCGTTTCGCCGTCGAACAGAAGTATCCAACCGTCGGCCAATTCGTCGGCCGTAAGCGTATTCGGTCCGCCGGCAAAACACGGCACGGCGACTGAGAGTGTGAGGATAACGGTCAGCAGGGACGTTCTAAACAGGTGCTTGTTCATGGCGATCTCTCTTTGGGGAAGGAAGGTGAGGGATGTTTACAGAAGGAAACGAAGGAAACAAAGAGGGAGAAATGCTGTGGATAAATATTTATTGGTTCATCCGGAATTCGCGTCCTTTTCCAAACGAAAGAAGTACGGGTTCCTCTTCTCTATTCATGGATTTCGTTTCAGCCAAGCAAAAAAGGAACTCTAATATGCTCGACTCCACACTAATTTCCTCTTAGTTGCCTTCGTTACCTTCTGTAGTACTGATAGACTTGTGTTTCACACTCAAAAATTTATTCTTCCGTGTCCTCGTTGCGTTCTTCGCGCGAGGCTATCACGATCGAGGCGACGATCGACACGCCTAGGATCAGGGCAATCACGGCCAGCGACATGCCCGGCGTTATGAGGTGCTCTTCGTGGTGGTAGAAAACTTTACCGATATAGTCGCCCATCATCTTCAGGCCGATAAAGCCCAACACGCCGGCCAGGCCGTAGTGCAGGTACTTGAACATGTCGATAACGCCCGCCAGTAGAAAGTATAGGGCACGCAGCCCGAGGATGGCAAATACGTTCGACGTGAAGGCCAGGAAGCGGTCGCTGGTGATGCCGATAATGGCCGGCACGCTGTCGATGGCGAAAATCACATCGGAGCTTTCGATCACCAACAGCACGAGGAACATGGGCGTTATATATAGCAGTCCGTTCTGGCGGACGAAGAAGGCGTGGCCGTGCTCGTGGTGGTCGCCCTTGGTGACGCGGAAGAAGCGACGGGCCGTTTTCAGCACGATATTCTTCTCGGGATGTATCTCGGCGCCGCTGTGGCGGATGAGCTTGTATGCCGAATACAGCAGAAACAAACCGAAGAGCGGGAGCACCCATTCGAATCTTTCGAACAGCGCCACGCCGCCGAGAACAAAAACCAATCGCATCACTACCGCGCCGAGAATCCCCCAAAACAGCACTCGGTACTGGTACATTAGGGGGATGCTAAAGAACTTAAAGATCATCACGAATACGAAGATATTGTCCATCGAGAGCGCCTTCTCGACGACGTATCCGGTGAGGAATTTTACGCCTGGCTCGGGCCCTGCCCACCACCAGATGAAGGCATTAAAGGAAAGACCCACGGCGATCCAGAAGATCGTGAACCACGTCGACTCCTTCAACGAGGGCTCGCGATCGGTTTTATGGAAGACCTTGAGGTCCAAAACCAGCAAGAAGATAACCAGGCCGGCAAACGCAAACCAGTGCCACAAAAGAACTTCGGTCTCTCCCAAAACAGCCTCTCCAATCCCAATGAGTTTAGTGTGAATGGGTGTGAGAATATCGATATTGCAGTATAGGGGCCCAGCGTCCGGTCGGCAACCGCGAGTGGGGACTGGTATATAACGGGGCTAGCAAGGATAATCAGGGAATGGGTGGGAATATCAACAGCCCAGCGCGGCTGCCGACAATACAACGTAAATAAATATTAAAAAAATCGTTGAAGGACCGCTGGGGAGTTTGTTACGATATGTTGGGTAACAGAAGAAGAGAAGGTAACATGATTAAGGTCTTTTCAAGGGCCCCTCTGGGTTTGATCCCTCTGGGTTTGATCCATCGGGGATCGCTGTGTATTGCGCTGGGCATTCTGGTCGCGACAATCGCCACCGCGCCGAGCCGATCTCTTGCCGAGGACAAGCCGGAAGCCGGCACGCGCGAATATCGCGCCGCGGCCGGGCTGCAAAAGAGCGGTGAGTACGAACTGGCCGCACAAGCCTGGGACGAATTCTTGCAAAAGTACGGCAAGCACTCGTTTGTCGCACAGGCCAAATTGAACTTGGGCATCTGCTATCTAAAAGACGACAAGCCGCAGAAAGCCCGCACTACTTTCGAGCAACTGGTGGCCGGCGTCCCGCCGCCGAAGGTGCTCGAGGTGGCCCTGCTGTATTTGGGTGTAAGCCAATACAACCTTGCACGCTCAGGCGATGCCAAATCATACGCCGCGGCCGATGCTAGTTTCGCTCAACTGCTACAAAAATATCCGCAGGGCAAATACGCCGCCCAGGCGATCTTCTATCGGGGCGAGTGTCTTTACGCGCTGGGCAAGAAGAAAGAAGCAGCCGAGTTCTACGACCGGCTCCTCAAAGAGCATCCCAAATCGCCATTGGTCGGCGACGCCCTTTACGCCCTGGGCGTAACCCGCGAGGAGCTTAGCCAATGGGAGGCGGCCGGCGCCAGTTACGACAAGTTCATCGAGCGGTTTGCCAAGAGCCCCTTGTACGTCGAGGTCACAATGCGCCGTGGCGAGACGTTGTTCGGCATGAAAGAGTACGCTGCGGCCGCCGAATGGTTCGCTTTTTCGTCCGATCGTAAAGATTTCCCCCTGGCCGACCACTCCACCATGCGGCAGGCGGCCTCGCTTGCGCAGTTGAAGAAAAATGCCGAAGCAGCCGCGATCTATGCCACGCTGGCCGAGAAGTTCCCCAAGTCGAAACAGATCGAACAAGCCAATCTGGCCAGCGGCAAGTGCTACTATCTGGCCGGCGACATGCCCAAGGCCGCGGGGCTCTTGCGCAAAGTGCTGGACGCGGGCGGAACTTCTGCGGCCGAGGCGGCCCACTGGCTGGCCCGCAGTCTTTTGAAACAGAACAAGCCGGCTGATGCCGTGGCCGCGGTCGAGAAGGCGTTGCCCAAGGCCGGGCAAGGGCCCTGGACCGCGAGGCTGTCGATGGATCGGGCCGACGCCCTTTACGAGATCCCCAAACGTCGCGGCGAGGCGGCCGCGGCTTACGCGTCCATCGCCAAGAAATATCCCCAGGACGCCGTAGCCGAATCGGCATTGTATATGGCCGCTTTTTCCGCTTTGGAAGAAGGCAACTATCAAAAGGCGTCCGCGTCGGCGGCCGACTTCCTCAAGAAATTTCCCAAGGATAAGCTGCGGCCCGATGTGATGTCTATTGCCGCCGAAAGCGATTTGCAGTTGGGTAAACTGGCCCAGGCCGAAAAGCTCTACGGCGAGTTGCTCGACAAATATCCCAAACAGGCCGACGCCCCGTCCTGGACGGTTCGCCGCGGACTGGCCGCTTTTTTGCAACAGAAATACGACCGCGCCATCGAATTGATCGAGCCGCATTTGGCCCAGATCAAAGAACCCGCCGCCCTGGCCGAGGCCCAATACATCGTGGGCAGTTCACAGGCCGAGAAAAAACAATACGCCGCGGCCGTCAAGTCGCTCGAAGCCTCGCTGGCGGCCGATCCAGCCTGGCGCCAGGCCGACGACACGCTGCTGGTCCTGGCCAACGCCTATCGACAGGAAAATAAACTGAAGCAGGCCATCAAAACCTGCCGCCAGTTGATTAAAAAGTTCCCCAAGAGCCGGCTCTTGGATCGGGCCAATTACTGGCTGGGCGAATACGCTTACGCCCAGGGCGACTTCAAAACGGCCGCCGCACAATACCAAATGGTTGTCGATAAATGGCCCAAGAGTACGCTCCGCCCGCACGCCCTTTACGGCCTGGCCTGGTCGCAGTTGAGTCTCAAGGACTATGCGGGCGTGGAGAAAACGGTCGACCGCCTGCTCAAAGAGTTCCCCAAGAGCGAACTGGTAGCCCGCGCCAGATACGCACGCGGCACGGCCCGTGGCCAGTTGGGCAAACATGCCGCGGCCATCGGCGACATTCAGGCCATGCTGGCTTCGAAGCCCACCGACCAAGATCGCTCCGACGCCATGTACGTGATGGGGCTAGCCCAGGTGGGCTTGAAAAAGAACGCCGAGGCGGCAGCCACGTTCGAGAAACTGCTGGCCGAGAACCCCAAGTACGCCGGCTCCGACAAAACGCTCTACGAACTGGCGTGGGCCCTGAAAGCCTCGGGCAAAAGCGACGACAAGGCGGCCGGGCGGTTTGCCCAACTGGCCGAGCGGTTCCCCAAAAGCCCCCTGGCGGCCGAGGCGCTCTACCACGTGGGCGAGAACCAGTATGCCAAAAAAGAGTACGCCAAGGCGGCCGACAACTATTACAAATCGGCCAAAAAAACCACCGACAAGAGCCTCAAGGAAAAGGCCTTCCACAAGTTGGGCTGGGCCTATTTTAACGACGGCAAGCTCGACGACGCACGGCAAACATTCGACTACCAACGCGACGCCTTCCCCAAAGGCAAGCTGGCCGGCGACGCTACCTTCATGCTCGGCGAATGCCTCTTCAAACTGGAAAAACACGCCGAAGCCCTAGCCGCCTTCGAACAGGTCGGCCAAACCACGGGCAAGGATTTCGCGGCCCTGGCGCTCCTGCACGGTTCGCAATCGGCCGCTCAACTTAAACAGTGGGAAAAGTGCCAAGCGATGGCAGCCCGCGCGGCCAAGGATTTCCCTGACTCGTCGTACTTGCCCGAGATACTCTGCGAACAGGGTTGGGCCCTGCAGAACTTGGGCAAACTGGCCGAGGCTGCCAAACTATACGAGGCGGTGCTGGAAAAAACCGACCGCGAGGTGGCCGCCCGCGCACAGTTCTTAATCGGCGAGGTGCAATTCGCCCAGAAGAAATACGCCGAGGCTATCAAAACGTTTTCCAAGGTGATTTACGGCTACAGCTATCCCCGCTGGCAGGCCGACGCCACATACGAGGCGGCCCGCTGCTTCGAAACCCTGGGCAAGAAGAAACAGGCCCTCCGCTATTACACCGAACTTGTAACGCGGTATCCCAAGAGCGACAAGGCCGCGGTGGCGAAGAAACGGATTGAGAAGTTGGGTGGGTGAGGAAAGAAGAGAGAGAGCAGGGAATGAGGAATTAGGAAGCTTGAATGAAGAATGAATTTAGAATTTCGAATGAATAAATGTCGAAGGATTGTTGATCGCTAATCACGTAGGTATATCCAATGAGTGTTTTTAGAATATGTGTCGTCTTCGCACTGTGCGTCGGTTTACTGTGCGGCGGGTTGTTATGGTCGTCGGCCGCGGCTGTCGCGCAAGATAAGAAGCCGGCCGCCGACGCGAAGAAAGCCCGCGAGCTCAGCGAGTCTGAATCCGTGCTGAGGGTCGAAAGCGAGTTGGCCGAAGAAGCCACGCCCAAGCCATCCGATGCCAAGGCCGCCGCCACGACGGTCGTCGACGAGAAGGGCATCAACATACTCACGCTGCTTTTCAGCGGCGGGCATCTGATGTGGCCCATCGTGGCCATGTCGCTCTTGGTCGTCACCTTCGGGGTCGAACGCAGCCTGGCCCTGCGACGTCGCAAGATTCTTCCACCCGAGCTGGTCAAGGCCCTGGGCCGCGCGGCCGAACAGCCCGGCGGCTTCGACCCGCGACGCGCCTATAAGCTCTGCCAAGAGTTCCCTTCCACGGCCGCGACCGTAATGCGAGCCATGCTGCTCAAACTCGGCCGCCCCCACATCGAACTCGAACGGGCCGGCTCCGAAGCCGAACAACGCGAGGCTGGCCGGCTCTACGCAAACGTCCGCTGGCTGGGCCTGGCGGCCGCCGTCGCGCCGTTGATGGGCCTGCTGGGCACGGTGTGGGGAATGATCAACGCCTTCTTCGCTACCGCCAACCTGCCCACCGGAGCCAACAAGGCCGAAGCCCTGGCCCAGGGTATTTACGTGGCACTCGTAACAACCTTCGCCGGACTGGCCGTGGCCATCCCAGCCGCCGTGCTGGCGCACATGTTCGAAGGCCGCATCCAAAAGCTCTTCCGCGAGTTGGACGAAATGCTGCAAGGCATCATGCCCCAACTCGAACGCTTCGAAGGCCGCATGAAGGTCGGGCATGGAGAAGGGCATAAGAAGCCGGCGGGAAAAGCGGCTGAAGTGCATCGGTAGGCGGGGAATGTCGAATTAGGAAGCTCGAATGAAGAATGAATTAGGAATGCTCAAAGCTCGAAGCTCATAGCTCAAATCTTAGGAACCATCCATGGCCGTAACAATCGAAAAAGGAAAAGCGCTCGACAATCTCAGCCTTACGCCTCTGATTGACATCGTGTTCTTGCTGTTGATCTTTTTTCTCGTGGCCACTCGCTTCGCCGAAGAGGAACGCGAGTTGGACGTGATGCTGCCCGAGGCCAGCGAGGCCCAGCCGCTTACGGTTCAACCCCGCGAGTTGTTCATCAACATCGACAAACAGGGCCGCTACTTCGTCACCGGCAAGACGCTTTCGCTCGACCAATTGCATCACGTTTTAAAAACGGCCTGGGTCAACAACCCGGGCCGCCAGTCGGTCGTAATTCGCGCCGACCGCCGCTGCCTCTGGGACTCGGTCGTCGCTGCCATGAACGCTTGCAACAAGGCACATATTCACGACTATCGGGTGACGACAAAGGACGGATAGAAGCGGGTAATGTCGAATTAGGAAGCCAGAATGAGGAGTGAATTTAGAATGAGAAAATGAAGATTGTTTTCTGGGTAGCCCCGATAGCTTGTCTATCGGGGTGCCGCAGGCACAAGAGGAGGGCGAACCAACCTCTTCCGCCTCTTACTGATACCTCAAACCTGATACCTCAAACCTGATACCTCAAACCTGATACCTCACATGCCAGGAAGCAAACAAATCATTCGCAAGACCAACGCCCAGCGGCTGGCCGATTTCGACGACCAGCTTTGGCCCGTGAATTGCGCGATTTTGATCCTGGCCGGGGTGGTTTCGGGCATTGCCTTGGCCACCGGCGACTTCCACTCTCCCAACCCGCTCGAAAACACCACGCTGCGTCTGATTCTGATCGCGATTGCCACAGTGTTGTTGTTCGCGGGCAGCTTCTGGCTGGACGGCCGTCTGGTGCGCCGCTTACAGCTTTGCGTTTTGATCAGCCTGATGGTGCATCTCTGGCTGGGTATCTATCTGCACCAGCGTTATATTACACTGATGGCGGCCTTGGAAGAAGACAAACCGGCCGAGCAGCTTGTCGAAGACGACCCGCGGCTGGTCGTGCCCGAATATCATTGGCAGCGTATCGAGCGGCCGCTTAGCCGTCCTTCCTTCGAGCAACCCACCGAGACCGAAGCGGCCCGTCCGACCGATCCTGAACCGGTCGAGCAACGCCAAATTGAACACGCAATGCGTTCGAAGAAACCTGAGGTCAAGCCGGAAACGCCCCAACGGCAGCAGCCCAAGCCGACTGAAATGCAACGTGCCGAACTGACCGCCCCACGTCGTGCCAAGCTGGCGGCCGGCGCGCAAATCTCGCGGCAAGAGTGGAAACAGAAACCACAGCCCAACGAACCGGTCGCGCAACCCAAGCTGCCCGATGCCAGCCGTGCGGCCGAATTGCAACAAACCAAGCTCGAACCGCTGCAGCGCAAGGCAACCCAATCGCCGCCGCAACAGCGACAGGTGTTCGACGTCAAGCCGGCCGATCGCAAGACACGCGAGCCGGTTAAGCTGGCCCGTCGGGCCATCGAGCGTCAACTGCCCAAGCAAACCCCCACCACACCCACACCCTCGCGCATGCTCTCGCGACCGGCCGACCTGGCCGAAGAGCAGCCCACCATGCCCACCCCGACCCCAGCAGCATCCGCTTCGCGTTCCCAGAGCATTCAGGCCGCCGCCGACGCTTCGAGCGTTTCCCGCACGGCCTCGGCCCTAGCGTCCGCCACAGCGCCGAGTTCAACGGCCCAATTCAACATGTCGACTGCCCCGCTAACCGCTGCGCGGCAAACGGCCAAGGCCACCGATGCCGAGCGACCGTCGCTTGCCGACGGCGGCCCAAGCGCGTCGGTTGCCAGATCCTCGACCCCGGCAGCGTCACAATTAGCTACCGCTTTGCCGGCCGAAGGTGCCCTGGCGGCCATGCCCGCGGCTAGCCAGCCCGCCGCATCGAACAGTGGAGCAGCACGGCAACTGACCCAAAACACCAAATCGACCACCATGGTTCGCGGCGGTGCCGCGGCAGCGCCCAACGGACGGCGTGCCATCGGTGCCGGGCCGGCGGGCGGTTCGCCTTCGGCGGCGGATCGCATTGGCGTGGCCCGTCGCACTCGCGTGACCCGCAACGAATCGACCTCCACTGGTATTTCCGCCGGCGGCGGCAGTTCCAGCCCATCACGCACGTCAGGTCGCTCGCTGGCCGCCATGTCGACCGACGAGCTTCCCCAACTCGCGTCCGTGGGCAATGCAGTGGGCCCGGCAAACTCCCAGCCTGGCGGACAAACGGCCCCCGGCGACTCGTCCGCTGCTTTGCAAACCGGTCCCGAAACGTCCATTCGACAGACGGCGGCCACCGCGCCGGTTTCGCTTAAAGGCACGCCCGGCCAATCGTCTGCTGGCACAAATGGCGACTCGTTGGCTTCCGTCACTGCTGGTGCGGCCCCATCCACTCCCGGCCTGACTTCGGGCCCGCGACGCTTCGCCCCAGGCTCAGAAACCGGCCCCACGCTGGCCGCCGAGGTCGGTGGCGGGCCCTTGCGAAAAACCAGCTCTCCCGGCCTCTTGCCCGGCATTGCCGAGACGCTCCAGCCCGACGCCATCGCCTCGGGCGGACCAACCGGCTCGGCCACATCCGACCGCCCGCGGACGACGGACCTTGCGGCCGGCTCGACAGACACACTACCGCGACGACAAAGCGGAGGACTGCCCGTGCGGATCGCGGCCGCCGCCGGGCCGGGCGGGTTGAGTTACGAACCGTCGCCCGAAATCGGCATCCCCACGCGTCGCGCGCGGCCCGAAAGCGAAACCGTTCACACCATGGCACGCCGCTTCCTGGTCGAGCGTAGCGGCGGCCGACTGCCCGTCGACGGCACCGTGCAGGAGATGGCCACCGAGTCATTCCGCCAACGCGATCCGGGCAAACGAGCCCGCGCGGTCGAAGTCTACGGCGGCTCTGAAGGCACCGAACGGGCGGTCGAATTGGGCCTCGAGTTCTTCGTCCGCCACCAGTTCCCCGACGGACATTGGAGCCTCGACCGGCATAAGCAAAAGGGCGATGCCTATAAAAACGCCGGCTGGACAAACACCTCGTCTAACACGGCGGCCACCGGCCTGGCCCTGCTCTCGTTTTTTGGGGCCGGCTACACGCACCAGTCGGACAAACATCGCGACACCGTGCGTCACGGCATCGATTGGCTCGTCAAATCGCAGAAGGAGAACGGCGATCTTTTCGTGGGCGGAACCGACTACACTTGGTTCTATAGCCACGGTATCGCCACCATTGCGCTGTGCGAAGCCTACGGCATGACTAACGACGCCGACCTCCGCGAACCGGCCCAAAAAGCGGTGGCCTTCATCATCGAGTCGCAACATCCCCAACGAGGCGGATGGCGTTACAAGCCCCGCCTGGAAAGCGACACCTCGGTTTCCGGCTGGCAGCTAATGGCCCTCAAAAGCGCGCAGATGGCCGGGCTGGAAGTACCGTCCCAGACGCTGGAAAAGGTGTCCACCTGGCTCGACACGGCCCAGGCCGGCGATGGCAGCCGTTTCGCCTATAACCCCAACGCGCCCAACACCGACCAGCAACGCGAAGGCCGCATCCCCAACCTGGCCATGACCGCCGAAGGCACGCTCATGCGGATGTATCTGGGCCGCAAAAGCGACGACCCCATCACGGTCGCCGCAGCCGACCACCTGGCCGAAAACCTGCCCGAGATCGGCAGCCGCGACGCCTACTACTGGTACTACGCCACGCAAGTCATGTTCCACATGCAAGGCGATCATTGGAAAGCCTGGAACGGCCGCCTGCGACCGCTGCTGGAAAAGGGACAGGTCCAAAAAGGTCCCCTATCCGGAAGCTGGGATCCCACGGCCCCCGTGCCCGACCGCTGGGGCCACGCCGGCGGGCGGATCTATCTAACGGCCATGAACCTGCTCATGCTGGAAGTTTATTATCGGCATTTGCCGCTGTTCCAGTCGTTGGAAGAGTAGGGCCCGTAACAAATCTATTAGGGCCAATCTACGATAATGTGGCCTTCCTTCAAATTCGGCAAAGATTTCTTAAGATGGTTAAACCCAGATTTTTTTTTGTTGGCCACTTCCCGCGTGGTGATCACAAGTCCCATGGGCGTAACCACCCAGCCCAAGCCTATCGGGTCAAGAATTTCATCGAGTCCATCTTCAAGCGGGACGTTCTTTCCGGCAGCCGTCACAGAGACCTCGGGACTAATTCCCGCCGCCTGGATCGCCTGGGTGTCGAGATTAAACGGCAGATTGTGCAGTTCGCTAAGATACTTCACAACTTCCTTCAAGGGAGTTTCGACATACTCAAAGTCACTAGTGTCCTCCATCGCGTAAACGGTTCTTGTGGTCACCGCGTTGAGGCCAGAACCGCGGCTAATAAGTAGCTTCTCCAATTTTTTTAAAGTCGCAAGCTGTTCCAGCCCTTCATCGGTAAAAGAACATCCGAGATGTAAGTAACGGAGTTCCTCCAACGATGCGATATGGGCAACTCCTGCGTCGGTTACCTTATCGCTCCCAAGGCTAAGTTCCTTGAGAATGTGCAAGTCCAGCAGATGCGCCACTCCGGAATCCGTTACATTTGGACCTCCGGCCATCAAAGACTCCACCTCGGGAACTGATTTCAGATGGGCGAGATGCTCGTCGCGGACCTTGTCGTAGAGATAAACGGTTCGAACGCTGTCGAAAAAATCGACGCCCACGATCTTGCCCAGCCACTTTGGCGTTGAAGGCTTTCCCTTGTCGAAACGAGTAACGTTGGCCTGATGCTGAAAATGATTCTCGTATCTAACCTCCCCGCCAATCTCGCGGAACACTTCCACGGCCCGTTTTTGCTTGCGGGCCCGATCCATATGCGGTCCGAACCAAATGGCGAAAACCGTCATCACGATCAAAAGTGACCGTAAACTGTACTGATACCAGCGGAGTTTTGGTTTTGTCGGGCGAGAATCCTTCATGACCGCGCACTCCCAAATCGAGGAACTGGACGGTGCTCAGCATAGCATAAGGACACGCTGTTAAGCAAGTAGATTACTTACAAACAATCAACTCACGAACAATCAGGCGAATTATTAAAGGGAACACGAAAGATAGGCCGTGTGGCACGCTCAGAGCGTAGTGATGGGCGTAGCGCAGAACTATTAACATTAACCATGTTAAGCCCCCGTTTTTCAAGGCCACGCAGACACCACACAAGGAAGTACGGGGTCCTCATCTCTGTTACAGTCTTGGTGAATTGCAAGGGTTTGCAGTGCAAATTCCGTAAATAGAGAATGGGAGTCCGTACTTAGCCGGGAGCACATCTAAGACACTAAATGGCGACGGTGTCTGTTGTTCCAAAGCTGCCGCAAGCGGCTGGGCTAACAAGCTATTCATCCAGATGCAGCACTAAATTGTACGAAGAACCTTTAATACTCTGACAACTCTGCGACCGCACACCGAAAAACCAACCCGAGCCTCTATTACGTTGGCAATTTACCCGCCGGCGTCTCATCGCGAAGCCGCTCGATCATATCTCGCGTGGCCGCCTCCACGGCCTCTTGCCAACGCCCGTCGCCAAAACGCTCGGCGTAGGGCTCTCGTGTATGAGCAAAAATGATGCCCCGCGAGTTGTTCACAATCGCGCCGGTCCCCTCTTCGTCGAACGCGCCGGCCACGTCGGCCGCCGTGCCGCCTTGTGCACCAAACCCTGGCACCAAAATCCAGGCGTGTGGCATCGCCGCCCGCAACTCGCACAACTGCTGAGGATATGTCGCTCCGACCACGGCTCCCACGCAACCGTAACCACTCTGCGAAGCGGTCGCGGCCGCCATTCGCTCCACGTGCTCGGCGACGTGCCCATATAGAGGTTTGCCATCGGCCAGCAGATCCTGAAAATCTCCTCCGCCCGGATTCGACGTTTTCACCAGAACAAAGATGCCCGCCGCCCGCTCTTTGGCCACATCCACAAACGGCTCGAGGCTATCGTCGCCCAAATACGGGCTGACCGTCAGCGCATCGCCGCCCCAAGGGCTCAAACTGCCCGCGCCAAGCAAACCCCGCGCGTAGCCCAAGGCTGTCGAACCGATGTCGTTTCGCTTGCCATCTAGAATCACCAGCAAACCCTTCTCGCTCGCATAGTCGACAATATTTTTCAGAACAACCATGCCACAAGGCCCAAGCTGTTCGTAAAACGCCATCTGCGGTTTCACCGCCGGAACCAGCCCGGCCACCACGTCGATCACCCCGCAACAAAACCGCTCGAAAGCCTCGGCCTGTTGCTGCAAAGACGCGCTTTCACCGTCCGCAAGCAGTCCACAAGGCAACGAACCCGCACGTGGGTCGAGCCCCACCAAAACCGGATTGCCACAACGTTGCACCGCCGCCTTAAGCCTGTCCGAAAAAGCCTCGGGAATAGCCATGTCTCTTTTCTCCATATTTCGTATGGTGCGTGCTTGCACGCACCAAATGCACTTGCCCTTTTATATCTACTCTAGCGGAAACATTTCCAAGAGCATCGTCTCGAACAATTCCATCGGCAGCCCGACCACGTTCGATTCACTGCCTTCGACAACATGGACCCAGCCGAGTTCGTCTTGGTATCCAAAAGACCCCGCCTTGCCACGCCACTGACCGCCTGCCAGATACTCATCCAGTTGCGCATCGGTAAGCCTGTCCATGTCCAGGCTGGTTACTTCGACTCGCTGAACCGGCTCCCCGACGGCTATTGAATTGCCACGCCCGACCGGCCACAGACACAGGCCGCTCAGAACCCTATGCCGACGACCGCTGAGGGTGCTCAACATCCTCCGAGCATCGTCTTCGTCGACGGGCTTCCCTAAAATTTGGCCATCGCATTCGGCAACCGTGTCGCAACCGATCACCAATGCTTTCTCAATCTGCGCCTTCTCGCCCAGTGCCTTCTCAATTCGGGCAGCAACATCGGCCGCCTTGCGAAAGGCCAGTTCCGCCACCAACTTGGCAGGGTTCAGGTGTGTCGGCGCGTTTTCCTCGGCCGCCTGCGAGGGCCTAATCACCTCGAACTCGAACCCCGCCGCCTCGAGCAGTTGCCGTCGCCGAGGGCTTTGGCTACCCAAAACCAACTTCATTCCGGCTCGAATAACTCGACTACAGAGGGGGTTCATGCTCTACTCTATTTCCATAAAAACGTGACTTATCGGCCCGAATGTCCGCAAAGCCCTACAGTCTACCATCTACGACAAACTCAACCACCCGCCGACGATCCTTGGCCTGGGGCCGTAACAAGGCTAGACTGAGAGATTCCGATTGGGGCTTTCCTTTTTTGCCGTAATCGAGCAAATTTATCCTAGCGCAAGCAAGCCGCATATGTCGTCACCCAAGCTGGAAGTAATCTACGAAGACAACCACCTGCTGGCCGTGCTCAAACCGGCCGGCCTGGCAACAATGGGCCTCAGCGACGGGCGGCAAACCCTCTTAAGCGTTGCCAAGGACTACATCAAACAGCGTTACAACAAACCCGGCAACGTCTATTTGGGCATTGTCAGCCGCCTTGACGCTCCTGTCACCGGCGTGGTAGTGATTGCCCGAACCTCAAAGTCAGCCCGTCGCCTCACCGAACAGTTCCGCGAAAGAACGGTAGATAAGACGTATTGGGCGATAGTCGAGGGACTTGTCGACCCACCCCAGGCGGAGTGCAGCGACTGGATCGGCCAAGACAAACGCCACCGCCGCATGTGGATCGTCGGCCCTACGGCCCCCGGCGCCAAGCAAGCCCGACTCGAATACCGTCGCCTTGACACGCTCAAAAAAAACACAAGCTTCCTGGAAATCAAACTCCACACCGGCCGCAAGCATCAAATTCGCCTGCAACTTGCCGAGCGCGAGTACCCCATCCTGGGCGACCGCAAATACGGCAGCCACCGCCCCTGGCCCACCGGAATCGCCCTCCACGCCCGCCGCCTAAAAATTGTCCACCCCATAAAAGGAACACCTCTGGAACTAGAAGCCCCACTACCAAAAGAATGGGTTAATTTTGGAATACGCCTCTAGCTTCGGCTAAAACAACACCCCATCCCCCCTATATTCCAACTTTTTACCGCTTAATCCAACTTTCACAATGGAAAGAAAAAAAGGCAGGCGTACCGGTGGACGAGCGACCGAGAGTTAGGTTAAAATGTGTGCTCTGTTGCGGAGGACGGAGGATTCTCCCCCAAGAATCTTCACTATACACAACGGTTAGCTAAGAAATGGCTCCTAACCGCCGTACCAGTAGACACTTGAAATATCGGGGCGTGGCGCAGCCTGGATAGCGCGTCTGACTGGGGGTCAGAAGGTCGGAGGTTCAAATCCTCTCGCCCCGACTATGTTTTTTGACAAGGCTCTTAGGTAAAACCGAAGAGCCTTTCTCTTTGGTATAAAAGGACTTACGTCAACAGATTAGCAGATTGGTTAAAGTGCACGGTTCAAACTCGCAATAGTTAAAATTTTCAAATGCCGCAAATGGTTTTGTAGCTTGCACTTAC
>CAZISU010000016.1:0-16435 GCA_964541935.1 uncultured Planctomycetaceae bacterium
GAATTCACCTTAAATAACCCAATTCGGCGCCTTGACAACCCAGGCCACCTCACTAACGAGTTATCTCATCGAGCAGCAGCAGCCGTGTTTCGCCTTGGGACATGGGGATTTCCAGGCTTTTGGTGTTTGTGGCTATTATAGTTTTATCGTGGAGGTTGCGAACCGTTTTTGGTTTAGGTAAGCGGATTATCTTCTTGCCGGCGGTGGTGGCGGTGATTGCCAGGAAGCGTTCGTCGGCGTTTAGGACGTCGTTCGATTTGATGTAGAGGTGGACGCCAGAGACTTCGAGTATGTTGCGGAGGAAGGCTTCTGGCGCATCGGTTGTGCCGATGTAAACCCGCAGGCCGTCGGTGCTTTTCCTGGCAGCGACTATGGGGCGTCCGTCGGGGAGTGTCGCCAGGGGCGTGATGTCTTGGCCCTTGTCGATGGTCCAAAGTGGCGTTAATTTCGATTTGCTTCCAAAGGGCGTGGCTGGCAGTCCGGCCAACAGTGGGCTGTCGCCTTTGAGGTAAGTCGCTTGGGCGGTGGGAGAGTCGACACGCGAGACGCGCATGGTGATCAATTGGCTCATAAGCGCATCATCGGCCCGTTCACCGAGGAAGCCGCTCCCGTAGAAGTAGACGGCCGTTTTGCCCGCCGTGGCTTTGGCGATCGTGGTTCGTGTTTGGTTGTCGAGCCAGAATGGGTTGAGGAAGATGTAGGCCTTGCAGGGCGGGATTTTGTCTGCCAGCAGGTCGTTTAGATAATGTATGCGGATGGGGGCGCCCAGCCGGTAGAGTCGTTTGCGCAGAAGATATACCTGTGGGCTCATGACAGTGTGTTTGCAGGCCAACGCCAGCGCGGAACGCTCGTCGACGATGACGGCCACTTCGGGCGAGAATGTCGTGGGCTCGGCAAGGCTGGTTTCGTAGTGTTGCCTGAGCAGGCGAATGTTGTCCCAGATATCTTGCCCGTCGAGCCAGCCGATTCCACCCAGATCCATATACCAGCAGGCCATGCGGCGCGTCTGGATGTTGCCATAGTTGCGGTCATGCACCCAAAGTGTTTTCTTCGGCGTGGCAACGCGACCGAAACCGGCCTCTTTGGGCGTGAGATATGTTCGCGTGTCGTCTTCGTTGAGCCAGAGCTTACCTGCCGTGCTGACCGAGTCGACGGCTGTCATGAAGGGGCCGGAGCCGCCCGAAGCGCGGTCGAAGTAGGAGATGGGTGAGCAAAGGATATCGACGTGTGGACATTTTAGCATGCGTTGCATGGCAAGGTGACCGCTGATTTGTGGTCCGCTGGGCAGCCCGCACATGTCGAAGAAATAGCCGTAGAAAAGCGTGACGAGTTTTTTGCCGTCGGTTTCTTCCTTGATGACTCGGGCCATTTCTTCCAGGGGTTCTTCCATGGCGAGTTGTTTATACTCGTAGAAATCCAGGAGTTGGCGTTCGGCAAGCGGGTCGCGGAAGAGGCCGTGCGTGGCCGTTCGCCGTTGTTCGGGCGATGGTACAGCGGCATTGTCGAGAGTGACTTGCTGATTGCCCCAGGCCTTGCGCAGGCCGGTGTCAGTTTTATATCGTTCTTTAAGACAACGACGGAAACCGTCGTTCATGGCAGGCGAGAATCCGGAAAGCCTGGGCTCCCATGAACGTTGGTAGAACCATTCGCCCGTGTGCTGGCCACAAGGATGATAGCCTAGCATGTGGTCGCCGTAATGTTCTTCACAAAAGCGGACCAGGCCGCGGAGGTGCCGAAGGCATTCCCGTCGCCACAAGAGCGAAGCGGGGCACTCGCCGCGTTTTTTCCCATCGTCGAAGGTGAGGCATTCTTCGGGATGGGCTTTTTGCCACCAAGCGGGTGCCGACATTCCGAATCGCGGCAGGAACAATGCTTTGGGGTCGGCTTGCAGCACGGTTTCGAACGCCCTGCGGACGCCGCTGTAGTCGGCCGACTGCCCCGGCTTGGGCCAAGGCATGGGTATGCCGAACGAATGAATGTGGACGCCGGCCGCGGCCGCACGGCGGGCCTGGTTATGGAAAGGGGAGTCGGTCGTTTGCGGAGGATATTGCATCCACGTTCCGCCGTGACGCAACGTTAATAGATCGCCTTTGATGAGTTTATCGGCCTTCATTGCCACGGTAAATGTGTAGCGGCGTCCCTTCTTGCAAGACATGCCCGATTGGTAGAAATGGCAGTGCATCGTCTCAGATCCGCCAGCGCGGATGGTCAAGCGGCAGGCTTTTTTACCTTTCGCCGCGTTGCCGTCGATCCCGTCTTGATCTACAACATCCCAATCGGCGTCGGAGCCGTAATCCCCCTTGTTGGTAAACAGGTGCCAGGCCCGGGCAGTCTCTTGCTTGGTTCCTTCCCAGTTGCCGTGGTCGAGCATGTTTGCCGAGGTGTCGTCGTCACGCGGACCTTCGTAGAGACGCGCGTTGTCGATCCATACCGTGCCGGCACCGCTGCCGCCGAGACGAATATGGACCGCGAAGTTGCTCTGGTTATCCTCGGGCGCGACAAATGAGAAGCCGTAGGTCTTCCAGGTTTTCCCCAGCGCGAAGCGGTAAGGCTGGTCGGTCTTGGTCCAGCCGAAGAAGATCAACGGCGCTGTCGGTTTACCGTCGATGAGCAAAGTGGGGGAGCCGTTGACTTGCTGGACCGTCGCGGTAAGCCCTTGGGCGTGGTTCGCCTCGAAGAAGACCAATATGAGCGTTAGAATAGATGCCGACAATACAAGCGGATGGCGTAATTTTACGATCATATGTTCCGTTGGTGGGTTGAAGTAAAACTCGGATATGAAGGATTGCCGCGGCAAATCGGGTATTATCGAGAGACATGGTGGGCTTGGAGCGTTCTCGACCGACAGCGATCCTCATTCTAACGTCACAGTCCGTAACGTGTCCAGCAAAGCAAAGGAAGGAACAATTATACCAGCGGATATTCTAATTTTTCTCCTATCAACTGAAAGGCATCTTAGAAGAGAAAGAGCCGAATCGTGCGTTGCAAGGGCGTCCGCTGCATCGTTTACGTTGGATTCTACATTGCCCGGTTCAGGAAAGTAGCTTTCCCCCGAGGAAAACAGCTCCTGTTCTAGTCCCGTCCTCTCCGCTGATGTATTTCACAGAGACTCTCGTTGAGTCGCGAACATTTACGCAAGCCCTTGTCTAACAGGGACTTATGTCGTTTCATTAGGGTGTGTAGTCGTACTTTCATGCGTCTGCTGGAGCGGTTTTGCACCGCTTGTTTCGAGCTGACTGCGGGAGATAGGATGGACGCGGGAAATACACCTCGGTAAAATACTCAGGTATGGTGGGATCGAGGCTTAAACTGTTCCTAACGCATTTTGGAGGTGATGACGTGCTCAACCGATGGTTTGCTGTTCTCGCGGGACTTGCTATTGCGATGATTCCACTGAATGTGGGAGTGATGGCTGTCGAGTGTGTCAAGGATACGCCGTTTCTGCAGGAGTATCATGAGTCGTATGCGGTTGAGCCGGGCAGTAAGGGCGATGATGTACGGGCGGTGGCCGTGGACAAGGATGGTACGGTCTGGGCCGGGACGCGCGGTGGCGTGTTTTTCCTGCGAGACGGAAAATGGATCCGTCAGGAGGGCGTGACTGCGGGACAAACGTTCGACCTGTGCGCCACGGACGAGGGCGTGTGGGTGGCCGCGTGGGATGGTGCTTACTTGATTGCCGGCTCAAAGGCGACGAAGATTGCTGACTTCACGTCGCCCATCGCCACCATCGGCGCAGGGCCGGCAGGCATGGTGGCACTTGGTCCCGACGGAGCCTGGCGGCAGGTTAATGGCACGTGGAAGGCCATAGACGATCCTTGGTCAAAGAATCTACGCGATGTCGTCACGGCTCCCGATGACACACTCTGGATCGCAACAGGCATGGGCGTCTATCACGTACTTGCGGACGGAGTCCGTCGATACTTCGAGCCCGAAGATATCTTCTCCGCCGAGGTGTGCAGTCTCGATTTTGCTCCCGACGGACGGTTGTGGATCGGTAGTTGGGGCGGCATCAGCGTGCTGGAAAATGGAGCCTGCGTCGCGCAGATTACCGGAAAGCAGGGCTTGCCGAACTGGGATGTTCGATGTGTGAAGTTCGCGCCCGACGGCGTGCTTTGGGCCGGCACGGCGCTGGGAGTCGCCAGGTATCACGACGACCCCACGTGGATTGCCCGTAACAATGGCAGCAAGTGGTCGCTGCGTCATGGGCTCCGCTGGCTGCTGAGCGACGACGTGCGCGACATCGCCTTCGACCGGAACGGTACGGCGTGGGTGGCCACGAGTAAAGGCGTCAGTGCCATCAAACGCCGCATGATGACGCTCGAAGAGAAGGCCGCCTACTACCAGGACATCTGTATGAAGCGGCACGTGCGCAAACCTTTCTTTGTTGAGAAGTGCTATTTCCCCGACCCCAGCGACATGACGGTGTGGGAACCGCGTGACGACGACAATGACGGCGAGTACACGAGCCTTTTCCTGCTGGGCGAGTGTTTTCGCTATGCCGTGACCAAGAATCCCCAAGCCAAGGCGAATGCAGACAAGGCCTATGAGGCGCTCGAGTTCCTGCAGAAAGTGACTGAGACGGATGGATTTTTTGCGCGTACGGTCATACCGGTGAGTTGGACGCGGATGGCCGATCCAAACGAGGAGTTGACTGACGAAGAGAAGGCTTCGCGGCGGATTCGCGACCCCCGCTGTAAACCCATCGAAAAGCGTTGGCGGAAATCGTCCGATGGAAAATGGTTATGGAAAGGCGATACCAGTTCCGACGAGATGAACGGCCATATGATGGCCTATCACTTCTATTACGATCTGGTTGCCGAGGGGAAACGCAAGCAGCGCGTTGCCCAGCACGTCGACAATATCATGAGCCATGTCATTAAGAACAACTACACCCTCACGGACCCGATTGACGGCAAGCCCACTCGCTGGGGAGTGTGGACGCCCGAGAAACTCAACGGCGACCCGGACTGGTGGGTTGAGCGGCACATCAACTCGTTCGAGATGCTTGCTTACATGCGCATCGCGCATCATATTACGGGGAAGCAGTTGTACATGAAGGAGTATGAGAAGTTTCTTCACGAGCACAACTACCTTTCGCGGATGCGGCGTCCCAAGGCGCATAGACGGTCCGAGTGGAGCCACATCGACGACGGCATGCTCGCGGAGTTGAGCCCCAGTCTAATGATGCTCGAAAGCGATCCCAAACTGCGGGCCATCTACTTCGAAGGCATCGCATGGTCGTACAGCATGGTCGAAAATGAACAGAACCCCTTCTTCAACTTCTCCTACGGCATGGTGGGTGGGAAGAACTTCCATTTGCGTGAAAGCGTGGAGTTCTTGCGCGACCATCCGCTGGACTTGCGGCATTACACCATCGACAATTCTAAGCGGGATGACATCAAGCTAGTCCGCTCGCCCATGCAAGAACCACTGCAGATCGACCGCATGTTGCCGCCCAGCGAACGAGGTGTGATGCGTTTGGACAAGAACCCCTGGGCTCACATCAGCGGCGACTTCAACGATCCGCAGGGCCACCTGGAGAGCAGCGGCGTCGTCTGGATGCTGCCATACTGGATGGGCCGCTACCTGGGCTATATCGAAGCTGCGGGCAATTACGATCGGCAGTAGAGCGTCTCGTGCCTCGAATTGCGATGCACAAAGGTAGCGGTTATACTGAGATATTATGCAACCTGTTTTTACGGCATGCCTTTAGTTTTTGGACCTGATTTACCAACGAGAAAGTCACGATGGTTTTGTGTAAAATATATTTTCGGATGTTCGCCTTGCTGATTATTTTGGTGAGTTTCACCATAGCGACGGTCTTTGTCGGTCGCGGTTTCGCGGATGAGGGGGCTAAATCACACGACACCGGCTTGCGGATCGCCACTTTTAGTAGCGACGTAACTCCACCGATCGGGCACCCGATTTGTGCCGGCTACTGTCCGCCCACAGCTTCTATCGAGGATAGCCTCGAGGCCAAGGGGGTTGTGATCGAAGACGGTGACCGACGTTATGTGCTTTGCGCGGTCGATTGGGGTGGGCTCAGCAACACGGCCTTCGATATGTTTCAGCAAAAGATCGCCAAGGCCGCCGGGACCGATTCGCAGCGAGTTGCGGTCCAGTGTCTGCACTTGCATACCGCGCCGCTGGCCGACGGCTATGCCAACGAAATGCTGGCCAAAACCGAGAAACCGATCGCGGTTCACGACGAGAAGTTTTTGCGCGAAACGACCGACCGGCTGGCTCGGGCGGTTGAACAGTCCATTAAAAGACTCGAACCGTTCGATTCGATTGGCGTTGGCCAGGCCAAGGTCGACCGTGTGGCGTCGAGCCGGCGGATAATGGTCGACGGGCGGATCGTCGTGCGCGGTAGCAGCGGCGGAAAAGACCAGAAAATGAAAGATTTGCCCGAGGGCATAATCGACCCCATGGTAAAAACGGTGACCTTCGCCCGAGGCCAGAAGCCGCTGGCCCGACTGCATTATTACGCCACGCATCCCCAGAGTTTTTATAACGATGGGCGGATATCCAGCGACGTGCCGGGGTTTGCCCGCAAGCGAATCGAGAAAAAGGAAGGCGTTTTTCAGGTCTATTTCACCGGCTGCGGAGCGGACGTCGCCATGGGCAAGTACAACAACGGCAGCCGCGAAGCCCGCGACGAACTGACCGATCGCTTGCAGACCGGCATGGAGGCGGCCATCGCCGCAACAAAGTACGCTCCGGTCGGGCCGATCACCTGGCGGGCCGCGCCACTGTTGCTGCCGCTGAGAAACACGGACCGGTACAATCTGAAAACTCAGCGTAAAGTGCTGGCAACCCCTTCGGCTCCGAAACATCGGCGTATTGAGGCGGCCGAATACCTGGCCTTCGCGCAACGCATCGAGCGGCCGATAATCGTTAGTTCGTTGCAAATGGGCGACGTCTTTCTGTTGCACTTGCCGGGCGAAACGTTTCTCGAATATCAGCTATACGCCCAGCGGACCGCGCCGCACAAGTTTGTGGCCGTGGCTGGCTATGGAGAATACGACCCGGTTTACCTTTGCACCGAAATCGCTTTCAAAGAAGGTGGATACGAACCGACCGAGGCCATGTCCGGTCCAAAGTCCGAGCCATTGACCAAAGCGGCCATACGACAACTGCTGGGCAAAAAGTAGGGAGTGGGCCCGCAATAGATTTCACGGGAAGAGCCGACTACGGGCTATTCTTGGTCTTGCAGAAACTCTGATAGTCGATGCCAAGATTCTTGATCTTATAACGGGCCATGCGAGGCGTGATGCCGAGTTGCAAGGCGGCCGCTGTCATATTGCCGTTGGCAGACTGCAATGCGTCGACGATCATTTCCATTTCCAGCAGGTCGACGCGGTGCCGCAGAGAAGAAGGTTCACTCCTGGCTGTGGTGCTTTGGGACTGGGGCTGGGGCTGGGGCTTGAGCGGTCGACGGGCTTTCAGTTCCAAAGCGATCATGCCGGCGACAACTTCCAGGACTCGAGCCTGGGTGTGCAGGTTGTCCATGTCACCTCGGGGCACGTCGGCCGAAATTGCGCCCATGATCTTCTTGCCCATCACGATCGGTACGCACAGGAAACTGACTTCTCGCGATTCGCCCGAATGGCGGCAATGAATCAAGTTGCAAAAGCGTGGATCTTGCGAGAGATGCGGGATAATGGCCGTTTGCCCCGACTGCACGACCGAGCCGATGATGCCGTCGCCGTTGAAGTAGCGGGCGTCCTGGATCGAGCCCACCCGTTCGCCCTGGCCGGCTTCGACGAACATTTCTTTCCCGTCCATCGAAAGCAAGACAACCGTAGTGCGGCTCATGGCCAGTTTCTGTTCCAATACGCCAAGTACGGCCCGAAGTAACTGCGGCCGGTCGGATTGCGTGGCTAACAGCTTGCCGACAGCACAAAGAACGGCCAGTTCCGCATCGGAACGATTGTGTATAGGCCGATTGGAGTCGGTCAATTCAGAGCCGAAACTGTTTGGCTCATGAGGATTGGTAGTAGCAATAGAGTCTGTTATCACAGGAAAACCGTTCGCGGACGAATCTGATTTCGGCCATAGATTATTTGTGACAACAGTCGAGCAAATGACATGCCGTAAGACAGTAAAAGCCGCTTACCGAGGGGGTTTAAAAATGAAACGGGCGTGTTTTCCGCAGAATTATCCCTTTTAACTATTGGCGGATGCAATCTGCTCTGTAGTAATTGCACAGAATCGCAGCATGAAGTGCCGCGAGCGTAGGCACTCGTGGTGTGTGTCGTTTAACGCCTTGCAGATGGTCGAACGGGGAGTGTGCGACTGGCCGCTACGACCTGAGAAGAGTTTAGCAGGCGTTGCAAAACGGCGGGGTAAGTTTCGCCGGTGGTTGTTCCAGAGCCTTTGACGCCGGCTCCGAAGGTGATGCTGTCGCCCAGGCAGATTACGCGTTCGGTGGAGAGGCTGTGGTCGCGGATGGTTTGGAAGCCGGTTGTGGCGATGAGACGGTAGCCGTCGGCTGTGGGGTGGACGCCGTCGTCTGTGGCGGAGTTGACCTTGTTGCGTATGAGGCTTGCGGGCTTTTCGCCGATACGGCCCACGGTGGCGAAGATGGCGTTGATTTCTACCAGGGGGAGGCCGTGTTTTTTGGCCGTTTGGCGGATCACGCTGTTGGCCTTTTGGATGCGGCCGTTGGGGCCGTCGTTGCCGTAGAAGGCGGGCGGGTGGCGCTGGAGTAGATAGGGCTCGTGGCAGGGCGGGATGGTCATGAGGATAAGTCGGCTGCCGGAGCGGGTGATGCGGCTGGCGAGTTGTTCAAGATTTTTGCCGTAGCGCTCGAGCGGGATGCTGTTGCCCGAGTTGAGGACGTCGTTGGTGCCGACCATGAGGATGACCAGTTGCGGGTGGTGGGCGAGGACGTCTTTGTCTAAGCGTGCGAGCAGGTTGGCCGAGTTGTGTCCGCCGATGCCGGCGTTGGTGACGGTGTGTTTATCGGCGGCGGATGTGGCGGTGGCGAGGAGAAGGAGGAGGGCGGAGGTTAGGAGGGGTTTTGTCATTGGGGGAGTGAGGTGAGAGTGACGAACGGGGGTGTGGTGAGGTAGAGTGAACGTTGCTTCTTCCCTCGCTTGCGCTTCGCGCTTAGTATGGCTTATGAATAATCCAGCTTAGTGTTGCTTATTCCTGCAGGACGGCTTTGGCGTGGCGGGCGAAGTGGCCGCGGAGGTCTTGGGCGTATTGGGTAAGGATCTTGCGGCCCAGGCCGTTGTGGTCGCCGCAGCGGAAGAGCGCGCGGGCTATGACCAGTTCTCGCAAGGAGACGCGGCGTGAGACGATGGCGTTGATGCCCACTTCGGTGGTGGGGTCAAGTTCACGCACGCGTTGGAGCGACGTATGGGCGTAGCCCTGCATGTCCGGCTTGGACAACAGTCGGGCCAGTGGTTGGGCCGCGCTGGGGTCGCCGATCATTTCAAAGGCAAGGCCCACGGCACGATGGTGCGAGAAATCGTGCTCGGCCGTGAGCAGTTCGAGCTTTTCGAAGATGGCGGGCAAGGCGTCTTTGTTGCCGGCGTGGCCGAGGGTCACGATGAGCGTGTCTAGCGGGCTCAGCGCGCTGCCGTATTGGCCCAGGCCGCGGAAGTTCCAACCGGCGTCCCATTGTTTGTGTTTTTCGACGGCTGCGATAACCGTGTGGGCGGCTTCGCTCTCGCCGAAAACGCAGAGCAATTTGGCATAGGCCAGTTGGCTGGGATGCCCTGCTTTTTTCGCCTGGCGATATGCCTCTTTCAAAAGCGGCCTGGCCTGGTCGGGATGTGCGAGGATCACAGCGGCCGTTTTTTTACCGTGTTTTATGCCCTCGACGGCGGCGGCGATCTGCTGGGCCGACATGGGGTACGAGTCCTGGTCGGTCAAAACGCTGTGGGGCAGGTTGCCGATCTCGACCAGATGCTTCTGTAGTTTTTTGATGTCGATTTTTCGCAGAGCGACGTTGTCGGCGGCTGCCATGGCGGCTGCTCGTCCGGCGGCGTAGCCCTGGTTCTGGATGTCGGGCTGCATGCGTGTGACTGGCAAGGCGTCGCGGTGGGCGCTGGCTGCGATGCCGGCCACCAACATGCCCTCGATGCCACGCGGCAAGAGGCAGCGGTAGGGCACGTAGGCGTAGACCTGTTTGCGACCGGGGTGTTCGAGCATCAGGTAGGGGTCGATCGTGAAGCCGTGCGAATCGAAATCGCTGCATGCTCGCACGATCGAGTCGGGGAACGTGCGACGGGTAATCTGATCGAGAACGGTTATGGTGGCGTCGCCGACGATGCGGCGTCGCTCGCGGGTGTCGATGAGTTGGCCCTGGTCGAAGGCCTCGGGGTATTTGTCCTTGCCGTGGACGAAAATCCGCCAGATGTCGACGATGTCGGTTTCGTCGGAGAAGGTCCAATCGGTGTTTGTGTAAGAGGCGCCCAGGCGTCGGGGCGGCAAACCCGTGCCTTGCATGGCGAATTCGGAGTGGTCGACGTAGCTGCACTGGGCGCCTGCGGCCGCGGCCACGTCGGCGTTGCCGGTGGCGTCGATGACGACCTTGGCCAAGACTACGCCACGTCCGCGCGGAGTTACCACCACGGCGCCGCGGACACATTTATTTCCTTCGTTGTTTTCGACAAATGCACCGCATCCGACTGTGCCGAACCATACGTCGGCGCCGGCTTTTTGCAGTTCCTTGCGATACCACTCCATTTTCTGTTCGATAACCCAACTCGAGCGGCCGCCGCCGACTTCCTTGGTGAAGCCTACGCGGTTGCCGTGGTAGTAATTTGAGATCGCGCCCATGGTGCCGACGCCGCCGAGTCCGTGCAGGTATTCGACGACCAGGGTTTTGGCACCGGCGCGAGCGGCCGCGATTCCGGCGGGCGCGCCGGCCGTGCCGCCGCCGATGACCACGACATCGTATTGGCCCAAGACGGGTAGATCGCGAGTTGCTTGAACAATGGTATCAAGTTGCTGCGTGGGGCGTACGCCGACGAGGATCTCGGTCGTGTCACCTTTGGCTATCGCGTTGTCGGCTTTCTTGCCGGGCAGTTGGACGCCTTGGGAGGTGGGAAGCGATTTGGCTTCCTCAGCGGCTGCCTGACCGAGACGCATGCCCAGGTCGATGCGGGCTAGCGGTCGGGTGAGTTTTTCGGCCACACGGCGCGGCACATCGGCCGCGGGGCCGGCCACTAATAGACGCGGCAGGCCAGTGGGTCGGAAGACGCCCAAGGGTATTGAGGCTATGCCCGGCCAATTGCCCTGGAGGGTTTCTTGGCCAGTGATTCGCTCGTCGCCAATGTAGAACAGCGAGTCGGATGTGAATTGTTGCTCGGGGTGATACGTCATGCGGCGGGCCGCCTGGTCGGCCGCGGCCAGGGCTGCGAATTTATTGTCCTGGAAATTGCGGCCGTTGAAAACCCAGCCGTTGGTAATCGAGCCGTCTAGTGGCAACTCGAGCGTGTATTCGATGACATTGAAGACTCCACTGGAGGTGCGGGCGCGATTGGGAAAGACGCCGATGAAGGGCGGGGCGATGATGCGGTGCGAAATGCCCGGACCTTCGATAGGTTCGCCGCCGATGACCGTGCGACGAAACGTGCGGGTTTTCCCTTTTGTTTTCGCGGTATTTGTGGGCCGGCGGAAATCGGCGCCGGCCATGCGGGCCACGGTGCCCTCTTCGGTGGCGTCGACAACGACCTTGGCAACCACTGCCTGGCGGCCGGCGCGATTGGCCATGACGATGCCGCAGACGTTGCCGGCCTCGTCGCGGAGCACGTCGGTCGGGTAGCAGGAGTAGAGGAAGGTAACGCCGGCTTCGAGCAGGACCTCATCGAGCGTTTTCTTAACGTGCATGGGACGCGGCATGGGAGGAATGGGCGGGCCGGCTTCTTTGGCATCGGCCGGCGGCTTTGGACCGAGGACTTCGATCTCGCCCAAGAGGATCCGCTCGACGTCTTGCGTCTTTGCCACATCGAGGCGGAGGAAGCGAGCTTTGCGGCCTACAGCAGCGGAAAACATTATCGGTTGGCCGTCATGGGCCGCGCCGTTGTTTTTTCGCTCGCTCACGGCCGCGATTTTCTCGAAGCGACCGCTTTTGACGTCGGCAGCGTTTTGGGCCGTGGAGAGTCTTATGCGACCGACGCTGAACCCGGAGCTTTGGGCCGTGGTTTTGCGGTCGAAGGCGAGAACGCAAATTTCGTCGACGTCGACCATTTTACCCAGATCGATATCGATCGAGACATCGCCGTCATATTGAACGCTCTGGTTGACCGGGTTTTGGTATTTGCCGTCGAATAATTTGGCCGCTGGTTTGCTGTCGGGATGGGCCGTGGCGCTGGGCAGGCTCGTGCGGTAGGAAAAACTCAGCCGCGGACGGGTGTCTAGTTTTCGCGCGTCGCGCAAGGGGTCGTTGAAGAGTCGCTTGGCAAGCTCTGTCGTGGGCGTTTCGCCCTCTTCCAGCCAGAGCCGCAAGGTGGCGGTCATGTCGTCGCCCAGGTACGGACGCTGTGCGGCCAGAAAGACCTTTGCTCCCGACTCCGCGGCGGCGACGGCCGCAGAGACGGCGGCGGTGCTGCCGCCGACGACTACCACGTCGGTCCGATAGGCCACGGGGATGCGGCGTTGGGACTCGTTCACACCGGCCCGAGTGGCGGTTGTTAAAACGGCCGTCGCCAGTATTAGTCCGGCGGAAAACGAAACATTAGTTATACGACTCATTGCCAGCTTACCTTTTCTTCGTCCGTGTTATTCTGGGAGCATTGCGTTTACGCATTATCCCTTATAATTAAGTTCCGCGATCTAGAAAAGCCTTTCAGAAAAATTTTGCCTTTTCGGGGCTTTTGTGGCAGATTTCGCGATCTGGGCGGGGGACTGTTGGGGGGTGTAATAGGTGGTTGTGATTGCGTGGAGGTGGTTTGTGAAGGCGGGGACAAGCCCCGCCGCTAACATTTGCGTTTGACTGTTATTGCATCTTGGACTCGGCCTCTCCGCCGTTGCAGGTTGCCATATTTTTGTAGAGATTTTTTTCCATGTCGGCTACGAGGAAATGGACGCTACCGTCGGCGGCCGAGAAGTTACAGCCGCTAGGGTGGGCGCTGAACATGGGAAGGTGGTTGAAAGGCGTGTCGCCGGTGTGTTCGCGATCGCGGGAAACGCCAAAGCGGTGGCGGGCGACTTTGCTGGTGTAGCTTGCACAGACACCCGAGCCACCTTCGTGTGCGCCCAAAATCCAAGGTCGGTAATACTCGGCACTGCCGTTTTCGCTGACAAGCGAGAATTCGCCGATGGCCAGTGTGTTACTTAAGCCGTCGGTCACGTCGCCAATACGTCTGGTGATTTTCCAGCCGAAGATGCCGTCGTCGGAGATGTGGCCGTAGATCGATGAGGTGCCCTTGGTGGTAGTGATGGAATCGCCGTCACTGGTCGCATAGTAGGCCCCGCCTACGCCCTGATATGTGCAGATCGCGCCGTTCATGTACACCGCGGGGTAGTCCATAACCGTTTCGCCCGTAAAACTGGGGCAGATTAGGGCGGGGATCACCTGTTTGCGAATTTCGGGCTGTACGTAGATCGCGTCGATCTCGAAGTCGATTCTATCGAATAGGTCACTTTGTTCCATAAAAGGTAAGAGGCGAGCGAACATGCTGTAGCACCAGTTTTTACTGGCGCCGGATGGAAAGGCGCGGTGGTTGTTTGCATAGTTATGCATGGCCAGGCCCATCTGCTTTAGATTGTTGCTGCACTGCATGCGTCGGGCCGCCTCACGGGCTGCCTGCACGGCCGGCAACAGCAAGGCGATGAGGATGCCTATGATGGCGATTACCACCAGCAACTCGACAAGCGTGAATGCCTTTTGTTTTTGTCGCATTTAATAACTCCCGATTCTCGTATCAACCTAAGAGGAGCCGGCCGAATGTTCTCTAAGCCGGTTTCTCTTTTTTTATTTTCTTGCAAATATCATTTTACGTCATATGTGCTTGCGCCGCAATAGAGAGACGAGCATGATGCCGGCCAGGAGCATGAAAGTGGATGGTTCGGGCACCGAGGCCGGGGCGTCGGCTTGCCAGTTGGTGGCCAGCAGCGTGGCGTCGATGTCGTCTACCCGACCGTCGTTGTTGAAATCGCCCATGGCCAGGTGGCTCCTGTGGTAGTCTGCCAGTTGGCGGCAAGTATTTCGGCATCGGCATTATTAACTACTCCGTTGCCGTCGGCGTCGCCGGGCATGAGCGTGGTGGTGCCGAGTTCGAGCAGTAAGGATGGTTCGAGGCCGTAGCCATATTCCTTGCTGGCGAACTGATGGGCCGCGCTGGTGAAGCCTTCTAGGTGGGTTTCGCGGGTAACGATGAGAGTTACTTGGCCGTCGGTGTCAGCGTTGATTAAATCGCGGAGTTCGTCGCCCGAGATTCCCACGTGGCGGCCGTTGAGGCCGCCCTGGAAAGAGCCGAGGAGGACCGTAGTGGCCGGATCTGCGCCGTTTTGGGCGGCATTGCCGGGCGCGTTGTTCCAGGTGAGCCAGTTGTCGTTGGAAGTGTCGCCGTCATCGACGACGTTGAAGTTGTTGCCGTCGCCCTCGCCCCAACCTTCGTTGGCATGGCCGTCGTTGAGGCCATAGACGTTGAAGGTGATATCGCTGGAGACCTCGGCCCCGAAGCAAGCTAGGTCAAAGGTGGCGGCGGACACATCGGCGCCGGCCAGCGTGCTGGTGTCGAAGCGGAAGTAGGCTTTGCGATAAAGCGTATCGTCGGTGCCGGCGTTCTTCAGTTCAGCATAATAGCGGCCTCCCTGGTTCTGGTCGTCCGGGCCGGCGACGTTGGAGTACCAGTGGACAAAGCTGTCGGCGCCGTTGCCGTCAGCGGTTGTGATGCGAGTGCGGTTGTCGGGCGTGGGTGTTGTCACAACGTCCGCGAACGTATCAGCGATGCGGACTTCGTCGATGGTAAAGGTATTGCCGGGGTTCAAAAAGGCCTTTCGCACGACGAAATACGAGGCCGTATCGAAGCTGGAGATTCCGGTGGAGCTTTCGTTGAGGAACGAAGTGTTTTCCGCTTCGTTGAGCGAGGTGGGGTTGATGAATAGTTCGAGATTGTCGTAAACTCCCGACTCCACGCCGCGGGTGGCCTTCATGACGATGAGATGCGTTTGATTGTCGGGGCTGGCAACGCCGGTGCCCACATCGCTGCCGCCGGCGCGAATAAACCAGTTCATGGGCCGAGGGGGATCGAACAACTGGTGGCTGTCATAAACGCTCATGCCCGGATTGCTTTTGGTGGGATGTAAGCCGATTTGCATAAAGGGGTCGGCCGGTTCGGTTCCCGCAGGCAGATTTTGCGTCTGATAGAGGAAGCTGTAGTAGAGCGTGTCGCCGAGTCCCGCTGCGCGGCGGGCGATGAGGTCATTGGTGATGCCGTCTTCGGTTGCCACGTATTGCAGAGCTTGCGTTCCGCCTGAGATTGAGATTTCGCCGGCCTGGTAATCGAGGCCGCCGGAAATGATAGCAACCTCTGCATCTCGGGCGCCGTTGACGGTCCAAGCCGAGACCCAGCCGTTGCCACCGGCGGCGTTATGCAGTGAGCCACCGACCGTATAGGCGTCGAAGCTTTCGCTGGCCAGGGGCGCGGCTTGGGCGTTTGTTGTAAGTAGCAAAAGAAATGCTGAAGCGACGATCACGTTTGCCGAAATAAATCTCACCATTGTGTGAACTCTCCTTTTTGCGTTCTAGAAATACCCGTCACCATGCCAGATGCGAGCGTAAACAAACCAACTCGTGCAGAAAAACAGGCGTCTCTTCACTCTTCCGCGGGAAGTTGATTATCTAGGTGTTTGCCAAGCTGGTAGTGTTCGACAACCTGACTTGCCGACAGAGCTCGGTTGTAGATCGCCACCTCGTCGATTTGTCCCACCATTTCTTTATTGACCTCGCGACGTTCCTTGTGAATGCAGCCGGGTGGGCGCCCGATTGAGATGAAAGGTGCGAAGTCCAGGCGACCTGTTATCGGCGCCGAGGTGACCGGTTGGCCGTCGATGAACAGCCGCATCTGTCGGCCGTCGTAGACTCCGACGATGTGGTGCCAGAAGCCGGGGCGGTATTCCTGGTTTGAATAGCAGTTCGTGCCCTCTCCAAAATTCCATGACGCCGGCAGGCGGTGTAACAGGCGAACCACCTGTGTCGGCTGCTCGTGCGAGGGCCGTTCGCTGGGTAAAAGCTCGACCAGAGCCGCCACCGGCTCATGGCCATGGTTGTCAATGTTCGGACCAAAAAGCATTACCGGCGTCGTCCATTGGTACTCGTCGGGCTTGATCCAGAACTCTACGGTAACGTCGCGATCTTTTAGTTCCACAAGCGGTTCTTCGACCACCATGTACTGCTTGTCGTCGCGGCGTTGATCCACGGCGAGAGTTTTGTTTTGAACGTCGCGGCTGAGTACCAGACGCGTGGGGCTGG